>SLQE01000128.1 GCA_007131635.1 Bacteroidota bacterium
ACATCAGGTTTTCCGTTATTTGGACTACTGTAAAAAAATATACGACCGTACGGCAAACCTTTTTCTTTTCAGCGATTTCAGACAGCTAAAAAATATTTTTAACCTGCCGGCTTTAAAAACCTTACTGCACATACATCAGATCGATCCATTCAGAACCATGCATTCGGCGAACGCATCGTTTTTCACCGACCCCAAAATTATACAACTCTTCGATCGGTATGCCACTTATAACGGATCGGATCCCTACCGGGTCCCGGCAACACTGAACATAATACAACACGTAGAGTATAATCTCGGCGGATATATCGTCAAAGAGGGAATACACCGCATTCCCGCGGCTATTACTGAAATCGCGCAGGAATTCGGGGTATCATTTCACTTTGGAACAAAAGTGGATAAGATCCGGCACGAGCAGGGCACCGTAACCGGCATAACGACAGGCGATACTACTACGGATTATGACTCTGTTGTCTCCAATACCGATGCCGGTTTTACTTACACACAATTGCTTGACGATAAAAAAAGCAAAGACGCGAGACGGTACTTCAAACAAGAGCCGTCTTCTTCGGCGCTTGTTTTTTACTGGGGGATCAAGGGACTGACGGAAGAACTCGAAACGCACAATATTTTCTTTTCAAAAAACTACGAGACTGAATTCAACGATATTTTCGAACACCGGAAATGTCCCAACGACCCGACTGTCTATGTTTACATTTCATCCCGTTTTCAAAAAACCGACGCACCCGCCGGTCATGAAAACTGGTTCGTTATGATCAACACGCCGTACAATTCCGGACAGGACTGGGATAATGAAACAGGGAGAATGCGGAAAATCATAATAGATAAGTTGTCGTCACGATTACGGAAGGATATTGCTAAAAGAATAGTCTTCGAAAAAGTATTGACGCCGGTGATAATCGAACGGGAAACCGGAAGTTTGTATGGCAGTTTATACGGTATTTCCTCAAATTCACGGTTTGCGGCATTTCTACGTCAACGGAACGCATCAAGGGATTGGAAGGGATTATATTTCTGCGGCGGCAGCGCTCATCCGGGGGGAGGCATGCCGCTGGTGATGCTCTCCGGTAAAATCGCTGCCGAAAAAATCATTAACAAATACGGACTGAGCACATGATACAGGCCGAACACAAACGATGGGCACGAATGCTTTTCAATCCGTATATCAAGCGTCTGTTGCGCAAGAATTTCTCGCATTTTTATCTGATAAACGAACCGCCGCGTAACGATGAATCCGAAGGACTCATCGTTACGCCGAATCACTTTTCATGGTGGGACGGTTTTTTCATCGATTATGTCATGCGGTATTACACAAAAAAGAAGATCCATATACTGATGCTCGAAGAGCAATTGAAACGGTACTGGTTTTTTCGAAAGCTCGGTGCATACTCGATCGATCTGAACAATCCGAAAAAAATGATCGAGTCGATTCGATATACTCAACAAATTGTGAATAATCCGGAAAATTTCGTAGTATATTATCCGCAGGGTGAGATCCGGCCGTACGATGAGCGTCCGTTGCGCATAAAACCCGGACTTAAAAAAGTTCTGCGGGGTGTACAACAAAAGATAATGGTCGTACCGGCAGCATTTAAGATTCAACACGGAAACGAACCGAAACCGGATGTCTTCGCGCGCTTTGCACCACCGCTGCAGGGTGAGCATATTGTAAATGATTTTGAAGTATTCATTCAAGTATGTGGTGAAAACATCAGTAACCTTGATGAAGCGAGCAGAGAGAGAGAATATATAACCGATCTGTTTCAATAGTGCGCGCTGAAGAAGCAAAGGATATAGGGCTGAGTGATGGATTGTCACCCCTCGACGGAGTTTACCCCGCATCAGCGGGGCTGCCAATGACGCAGAGACCCAAATGCCAACGCTTGCAGGCTTCGACTCCGCTCAGCCTGACAGCTTACGCGCTAATGTATTTTGTCATTGTTACTATAGATTGTCATACTGAGCGGAGTCGAAGTATGACAATCTCTTCGCTGCCAATGACATGGTTGGTAGCAACCGATAAACGCTTGACCTGTAGCAGGTAAAGAAGATTTTAATAATGAACTCGGGATGACAGCCCGCAAGATATAATTTACTCTACATTCTTCCGATCACAGATCGGACAAAAGTTACAAAACATGATCTACATATATTTCACAATTACACTCTTATTCTCTTTTATAACGGCAGTGGTATCGGTGTACAATCTTGTCACCCGGCCCGTGCTCCGGTACCGTCCGCGGAACACGATCGACACAAAGCCGCTTGTATCGGTTCTCATACCGGCCCGCAATGAAGAGAAGATAATCGATCGAATGCTCTATACCGTTATGCAGCAGAGCTACCGCAATCTGGAAATAATTGTGCTCGACGATCGTTCCGAAGATCGGACGCGTAAGATAGCAGATTCCATCACGCATATTGAGCGGCGTCTCCGGGTAGTCAGCGGGAAAGAACTCCCGGCCGGTTGGGTGGGTAAGAACTGGGCATGCCATCAACTCTCGCTGCATGCGAAAGGTGAGTTACTGCTCTTTGTCGATGCGGATGTCCGGCTTGCCCCCGAGGCGGTATCGTCCGCGGTTGCACACATGCAAAATGACCGTCTGTCGATGCTCTCTTTATTTTCCACACAGATTATGAAATCCTTCGGGGAGCGTCTGGTGGTACCGCTGATGAACTGGCTGCTGCTGGCATTCCTCCCGCTTCGGCTGGTTGCCGACTCACCCAATCCGAAATTCGTTGCCGCAAACGGACAATTCATTATGATCCGAAAAGATATCTATGATACGATCGGCGGTCACGAAACGGTGAGAGATAAAGTTGTTGAAGATATGGAAATTGCCCGCACACTCAAACGAAGCGGGAGGCGGGTCATGACACTCCTGGGAGGTGATCTTGTTTCGTGCAGGATGTATAACAACGCGGGAGATTCGGTGAGAGGATTTACAAAGAATTTTTACGCGGGATTCAATACATCAAAGAGCATGTTTATCGCGATGTTGATTGTTTTTGCCGCAGTATTTCTGGGGCCCTTTATCGCGATCGTTGAATACGGTTTTTTCATCTACCCGGTTATTTTTATCATAGTAAACAGATTATGTATATCCATCGTTTCACAACAACCTGTATTGTACAACATCCTGTTGCATCCGGTTCACATGATGATCATGGTAATAATCGGCATCAGGTCCGTTGAAGCATATTCAAAAAGGCAGATCGTATGGAAAGGAAGACGTTTATAAACAGATACGCAAAATATATCTTCATCTACATAATATTTTCCGTTGGAATAGCAGGACATCTCATTACGCACACGTTCGATATTATGATAGCACTTACCACTTATACGCTATTCATGATGGGAACGTTTGTTTTTTACCATGCGGTTACCAGCAATGGTTTGCCGGTCTTCCGCTGGGCAGTGGTGACTTACGGTATAACGTTCACGTTGGAAGCGATCGGGGTACATACCGGAGCGATTTTCGGCGCATACGATTACGGTGATGTTCTCGCTCCGTCATTATTCGGCGTTCCGCTGATCATCGGTTACAACTGGGTATTCGTCATCCTGGGCGCTGCTTGTATCACACACCGTTATATAACACGGCCCGTTCTTTTTGCACTGATGACCGGATTCATCGCGGTGCTATTTGATTTCTTTCTCGAACCGGTCGCAATAGATTTAGGATACTGGACCTGGGACACGGTATACGTCCCGCTGCAAAACTATGCGGCGTGGTTCGCGATCAGCTTTGCAGCGGCGTTTGCGCTGAAGCAATTCCGGATCGCATTTTATACCCCGGTGGCTATACATTATTTTATCGCGCAGGGGGTGTTTTTTATTGCGTTGAGTGTGTTTCTCTAAAAATATATACGTAAATATAAGCCCGTCTTTGTCGAGACGTTGACTGTATGCGATACAGTAATCAATTCCGATTCTCCCTGTGAAGCATCTCTTACTTTTAATTCAGAATATACATATCCAATCGGACGGAAGTGTACGGAAACGCTAAGATTTTTGATAATTTCGTATTCGGCTCCCAGGGTGAGATTCAAACCATATGAAAGAATTCTGTGTCGATCATCGGTATCAGACATAGCCTCTTTTTGTTTTCTCAGCGTATAACTGATTGTCGGTTGTAAACCGGCATAAAAACCAATCGACGGATGTCTGTAATAAATACGACGTATTTCCGGACCGGCATTGAGGGAATAAATGGTCGTTTTTTTATCAGTCTCATTTAATAGTTGTCTATCAATATCAGTCCATCCGGAACCCACTGAAAAAAGCAGCATCGTAGTTCTTGACAGATTTCGCGATACGGCAAGCTCACCGCTGTCGGTATTAAATATTGCAGCGGCAAATCCCCATCGTGAAGTATCTTCATCATGTTTTATTGCAGGATTTGACCCGGCCATTAAGGATTGATAACCGATAGTCAAGACAAACAAAAAACCTACAATCGATATTCTCATGGTTTTATCCTTTCTGAGTATTTATTGTGATGAAATTTGGCCGGGGACCTACTTTATTTTTACAATAGCAAAAACCGGATTCCTAACTGCACAGAATGATAACGAATCTTTATAATGTCATCATTATCCATCTCTTGTAAGTAAACTATACCGGAAATAATCTCGCCATTATCCTGTTTTACAGAATAAAAACTTCTCCTATAGTCGATGGGAGCACCCACAGCAAGGTATCGCCATTCGGGAGCAACAATTATTCTGCCCCATCGTTTTTCTATCCCGAATCCGTATGAAAATGCGATTATACGATCGGTTTTCACGCTGGATCTACCCTCAAATCTGCCGGTCAATTGTCGGTGTACATCCCGGGTTTCATAATCTTCAACCCACCCGTGCAATCTTGTTGTCATCCTTAATCTCTCGCTGCGTAATTCACCAAATATATACGGCTGGATGTAGTATTGAAGAAACGGCGGCGCATAAGCAATACCACCTAAGAATCCACGGCTGGTACTTGAAATTTCATATTTACCATAATCAAACGATTTACTCATATGCAATCCATAAATAAAACTCCAAAATAATTCATTCACGTCGCTTTCCGGATAGGATCCAAACTGATATCCCCCATACAATCTGAACGAGAGTGGGAGATATAAAATCACTTTCGCCGACGTTAGATATCCATAACCGATCTCTTTCATAAATATTTGAGAGAAAAATCCATTCCAAGGTTTTTCATATAACAAGGAACCCTTATTTGTTTTCATCCCATATCCTGCCTGAAGTTCAATACCAATGCGGTAATTGAGCAGATTATCAGATTTGAAAGTATACTCAGGAATAAAGCGTACGCCTAAATTCGCGCTGTGATATCGTATTCCAATACTTTGCTCATCAAGTATATCCAGTTCACCCATTTGAGTCGATCTATCGCCATTATCATGAAAGACACGATATCTGAGTGTTCGTTCGACAATTGGAGATGTCGCGGATACATATCTCCATTCAGGTGCTATAATAATATTTCCCCATTGAACTTCGAAACCCAGACCGAAGGACAAAGTAGATACCCGCGCTGTCATCATCAGAGTTTCACCTCTAAACTCACCTGTTTCAGGACCGAAAATGCTCCAAAAATTTTCGGCTCTGCCTTTAAGCCGTGTTCTCGCCTTCAAACGTTCGCTTCGTAATTCACCAAAAATATACGGTTGAACAAAGTATTGAAGATATGGCGGTGCATAGGCAATACCGAAAATACCCCCTCGGCTTGTATTCGATATTTTATGGCTGTCTTTTTTAAATTGGTTTTCCATATCCTGACGGAATATGTTCGTCCAAAATTCATCATTTACCCTCTGTTCAAGGAAAGAGCTGTAATGATAACCTCCATATAACCGTATTCCGAAAGGGACCTGGAGAATTAAACGCGTAGACAGGATACGACCATGATTAATTTCATTCAACCACTCTGCAGCTATTCCATATCTCGGTTTCTCGTCTCTGAATCCATTGTTCAGTACTATCCCGTAACCGGTTTGAAGCTCCAAACCCACTCGAAACAGATTATTATTTCCCTGCGTGTACAGCAACGCAGGGAAAATAATCGAAATAATAAAACTTAAAAGTAATTTGTTCATATCCCAAATACGTAATGTTTCTATTTATGATCCCCACCGAGTGGAGTAAAACCTGAATAATCATAATAATGCTCACTTGAATTTGGACTCTTTGCACCATTGTTAGCTCGTGCAACTACATAGTATGCTATGTACGGAGTAGAGAGCGGCACCGTACCCTGATACCCGGTAACATCGGCCATTATATCTACATATGAGGTCGATCCGGTGGATGCATATGAAAGCCATCCGCTCGCATCGCTCCTCTTGAAGATTTCGTAGTAATCCGCTTGTGAGACAGCCGACCAGGTTAATTTTGGATGGCCATTTTCTATAGAACCCGACACCTGAGGGATACCCAACGGTGCGGTGAAAGACCATACTGTCGACCAATCGCCGGTTCCCGCCTCGTTTTGAGCTCTGACTCTCCAGTAATATTTTTCTCCGGGCGAAAAATTCCCCACGGATTTATTGGTATTCGTAATACCGGATTCGTCGAAGAACAGGGTTGAGAAATTTGAGACATTGGCTATTTGTAATCTATATGTCACAGTTCCACTACCGCTGGATGCATTCCACGAGAAATTTATCGGCATATACGTCGATGTGAAACCATCGGCCGGGGATTGTAATGTAGGTGTCGATGGTATACCTATCAGGGTTATTCGGTGACGATATGTAGCAGATAATCGTTGTGCAGGATAGTATTGCCCGTTATGAAAAATCTCTGTATATACATATTTAGAATAAGAAGATTGTTGTCCGCTAGGAAATGAAAAACTTCTCCAAACCCAGGGTCCTACCCATTCAATCTTATGTTCATAAAGACCAACTATTTGGGTTCCCTCGAGAAACTCAGCTGCGGTGGGTAGTTCAGGTTGATAATCTCTCGTTATTGTAAATACTCCATTCTCCTGGTGGTTGCCCGGAACATACCATTCATCTCTAAGATTAGTATGAGATGGACCGCTATATATATTTGCGATCTTTTTTGTATACGCAGTACCGGATTGGGCGGATAGAATAGAGTTTTCATTGAATTTTCCCGATTCTGTGCTTCGTATTTTTTTGCCTAACTCCCAGGATCCATTGATTTTATGCAACTCATATTCCTCATAAATATAGGCATTTGAATATGAAATGTAACAAAAGGTATCGGTACGGTCACGGTCGAGAACACCGTAGATATACCAATCACTTGTGTCGATGGGGGTATATAGATAAGCAGCTTCGAGGATTTCTAAAGTAACAGGGTCTAGTAATTCATCGGGAAGGGATTCGGTGGAAGAGAAATTTAATTCATCCATTACATCTATAGCATTCTCGCATCCCATAATCAAGACCAGCGAAATCACAAGAGAGAGAGAGAGAGAGAGAGAGAGCCGTTTCATAATAAACCTCCATTAAATTTATAATTGCAGGTTTTTTATTTTGTCATCGCCGGCTATAAGGAGAGATATGATGACTTAAGAAAAATAAAAATAATTTTTAAAAAAGTCAAAAATATTTTAATACCGCAAATTATTTATAAATAAATCTCAATCCCACAAAATAATTTCTCCCCGGTTGCGGGTACCCTTCGAAATATTCATACGGCGTATCGAAGACATTATTGATACCGCCGGGAATACATCTTTACCGTCGAACCCACGCGTAGATTCGCGGGAAAAAACCCGTGAGCGGATCTCCCCGCTATTCCCTACCCAATCCGTTTCTCTATTTGCTCTGCGATTGTATCCGCATCCGTGTAATTTATATCGAAAACAACATAGTCATCCACATTCCATTTCTTCACTATGTCGTCGATCAATTTCTCACGAACCGTCCATATCATTGTACCGTTTCGCTGACTCCGGAGCGTGCCGATCGCATCCGCCCATCCTTTCTCATCGAGTTCGAGAGGGCCGATCTCGTCGATGACAACGATGTCGGCACCGTTACTATTGGCTGCCGACAGTGCCGATTTCCCGAAGACAACGGCCTCGTCGTAAAACAAAAATTGTACCGGCGATCTGTATACCGACGACTCATTACGCAGACACAGCAGCATCCGGTCGCCGCTTGCCGCATTCTCGACATAATAACCCGCACGTTTCCCGCCCGTAACATATTCAGGTTGCATAATACCGGCCACTTTGTATCCCCCTGTATGCAATCTCGCGACTATTTTTCGTACGGCAGTCGTCTTACCCGTGCCTCTCTTACCGGTTATTATGAAAACCGTATTTCGTTTTCGTTCCTCCTTTTTCATCATCTCGAGGTAACCGTCCATTTGTCCGATCATCCCCGATAAAACGGTTACCGGGTTTTTCCATGCTCTGCCTTTGGGGATCATCGCAATGATATACGGTATAGTCTGAAACGATATGCGGATTGCGGAGAATACGTGCTTCATTCGTTTGTTTTCGAACCAGCTTATTAAAACGGGATTTCTTAATTGAACGCTCACCGCACCGAATCCCGCGATCACGACTATCGCACGAAGGTTCATCTCGATACCTATCTTTAATCCATCGACGGTAAAAGCGGGATTACCCTGCTCTCCCCCGAGGAAAAGTCCGGTCAACGTGGTTATCAGCACGAACCCCACCCAGAAACCCGGTTTATACACGAACCGGCGTATCAAACGTTTGTCGTAGAGTGTAATGACGGTTATAAAACCTGCGACATATATAATTGAAATATATATCGGATATGCGTATAGTACATACAATCCGCCAAAAAGTAATATCATAATACCGGCCAGCCGGTATATGGAAAATCCGTGCTGGCTCCGGTCTATCGATCCGAACTGTTCCGGAAGTATATCGGAAAACTCCGGTGATAAACGGTTTTTTCCCGCTGCCGCCTTGCGTGAAATGAAGATACCGGCGATGGCGGCCGCCGTCCCGCCGATAAAAAACAAACCGAACAGTACCGCAACGGGAGTCCAGTAACCCGAAACAGGGAAGGCGATATTGTTATACAGATAATCGACAAGACTTTGGTACAGCTCAACGATCGACAGGCCGTACACAAGTAACGCGGTCATTATTCTTTGAACCAGGTTCCAGGCCATTGCGAGACCGCCTCCGATAAGATATCCCGCAGTCTTTCTTCCTCCCAGCAGTACACCGATCTGCATCAATACCGATTGCATAAATATTGCAACCATGGGTCCGAAAATAAACGGACTCGGAGAGAGCGTTTTCATTGCAGCGCAGATCAATCCCGCCCGCCAGAACAACCCTTTCTCCGGCCAGATTCGATGTCCTGCGATCATAATGATAATACCGATGCCGGCGAGCAGATTTCCGCTGAAGGGGATCCGCAGATTATGCAGGAAGCTTCCGAGGACGATCTCAGAGGCACCCCACACGCTGCCGATAACGGCTGCCTTTAACCAGACGTCGCTACGGCTATTGGCATTCATGTTCCGATTTCCTTTTCATATTCTTCGGCGGTATTGATGTTTTTGAGTGCATAAGAAAAAGCCGACACATCTACCGTTTTGTGGTTCACACTATTTATAAATACTCCGACCTGTCGCCCATCCCGCTCAAGAAACTTTTCAAGTTCCTCTAGAATAATTCGGGGATACAGACCGACCAGATAATGCGAACGCAAACCATCGTCTGCAATCAGGATTTTATCCGATTCTCTTTTGTCGATAATCGTATCGATGACATCCGTATTAATAAACGGAATATCGCAGGTAACGACAAAGAGATATTCTGTCCGCTCCGACTTCATTACGGCATGAATACCGGCCAATGGGCCGCTGTCCTCAAATACATCCGGTACAATGGGATATTCCAAAAACGCGTATTCATCGGGACAGTTTGCACTGATGCAGATGCGGGAAAATCGTTGTTCGAGTGTTTCAACAATTCGTTCTACGAATGAAACTCCCTCGACATTCAACAGAGCTTTGTTTCGTTTCATACGGGTGCTTTTACCTCCGGCAAGCACCATCCCCGCTATGTCACAATGCCGGTCGATCATTGTTCATCTATAATATCTTTCGCCCATGTCCATGCCGCATGCATACGGGGCCAGCCAAGTGTCGGCAATGCGAGGAACATCGCGTGGAGAATTTCCTCTTTCGTAACCCCGGCCGCGAGCGCTCTGCGTACATGTGCGTGCACTGCCCCTTCGAGCCCGGCGCCCGTCGAGAGTGCAATTTTGATCAATGCACGGGTCTTTTCATCCAACGGTCCGGCGTTATGTACGATACCACCGAGCTTCTCGTATGCTTCGGTAATCTCCGGGTTTTCCTCTTTAAATTTTTTGAAGAGTCTTGGAAGGTCTTCCATGGTATGCTCCTGATGTTATTTTGTACCGGCGAAATACGTTTCGCCGGTTTGGATGAATACGATATTTTAATAGTCCGACTTTCAGTGCCTGGATGAGAAAATCCCAACCGGATATGTCATCGCGCTATTTCGCATGACATCTTATAAAAAAACCCTATCCCGGCTTTACAGGATAGGGTTCCGAAGGATACCTGTGTATCTATAAAAGTCTCCTTTCCAAGCCGGGTGGCAGCGGCGTTTCCATCGCTGCCGTTTTCCGGTCAATGACCGGAAGAGTTCTCAAACTCATCGTTTGCATAACCGTGGCGCAAGCGGTAGGTTATACAAATCGGAGAATATTTATTTTGCGACTTACATGTATATATACTACATCGAATGTCCGACACTTTTATGGTAATCGGTGAACAGTTGACCGCCGCCGGGATTTAGAATTACGTGGCAGTTCATATATGCACCCAGATTATCTGAAAGATACGAATATCATTTGAGATAGTAAATCGTGAAGCCATCCGCACCAATGAGAATCGTAAATAGCAGGGAACTTTTTTTATTTTTGTGAATTATTGTAGCGGGGTAGGCATACCGCTACCGTGGCGGGACGCATTCGTTGTGAGACACTTCACTGAAAGGCGCTTTACAGAATTATTACAACACCCGCCTGTCTTTCATGTCGCGGATAACGACACCGAGGTAAAGGACGATCCCTATAAGAATAAAGATTTGTCCGAATGACAGAAATAATGTAAGCGGACCGGGACCGGTAAAGAGGGCGGCAAAAAAAGCCAGCAGTAATCCCAGGATGATAAAACCTTTCGCAAATGTGAGGAGATATTGCATAATTATTCCCCTCCTCTATATGTTACAACGGGATAATAACGGTGTTGCATCGATGGGTGAACATTCCCGTGACACCGCATACAGGATATTTGATCTTCGAGTATCCTTTCGTGCAGGCTACGGTGGATCTGCACCTTTTCATACTTCTCACCGCCGATATGACAGGTGAGACAATTTGCATTCGGGAAATTACCGCGAAATCGTATGGGTCTGTCATAGATACCGGTTACCCGGCCGTACAAATGCCGCAGTCCGTCCATTTTCGACTGAATGGTCCCTGCAACACCATAACCGGTATGGCAACTGTAACACTGATGATCGTTGACCCAGTTATTGCGGAAATGCTTCGCGGCGAGCGTATTCGATTCTCTGTTCAACATCATATCGGCACCGAACGGGTGCATCTGATGGCAGTCCATACAGGCATCGACATTTTTAAATTCTTCGAGCGAAAAATACGTACCGCCGAACATCACAAATGCGGGGAGCATGAATAGTGCAATAAAATACAGCCACTTTCTTCCGGTATCGATCTCCTGCTGCCGCCGGAAAAATTGCAGATAGATGATTAACACAATCGAGGTAAATGCTGCCAGGATCGTCGCGATGCGTACCAAATCGGTAAATGTTGTTCCTACCGCCGGGTGACCGATCTCGGATAAGGGACGATCCGCCGCGGCAATTGTACTGAAAAACAGTAAAAGTATTCCGCTCATTATTACGTCACGTACTCTCATCGCTCTGCGCCCCCTGCTGCAGCTGCAGCACCGAATGTTCTTGCACCCATCGCCTGCCGGGCTTTATCGCGCGCCTGATGTGCAAAATCGATTGATTCACCAAGTGCTTCAAGCGCCTTTTGCGGATTATGCCAGCCGATGCTGTTTTCCGCTTTTACATACTGCCAGCGAAGGTGAGCGCTCGTATATGATCGGCGTGCTTCGAACAATAAGTCCTGATCCACACCGCGGGTATTTTTTGCAGTTTCAAGTACATCAAGCGCCGCAAGCATTGCTTCTTCTGCGCGGCTGCGCATCCGCAATGTTCGTTCCTGTGCCGCATACACTCTCTCCTCGAGCCAATCGGCGGTTTGATTGTGACACTGCTGACAGGTCTCTTCGATATACTTTAACGGACTCGTAATATGGTGTGAAATCTCTCTTCTTCCGTTCACCTCGACAACCGGCATATGGCAATCCGCACAACTCACATTATTTACCTGATGCGTACCTCCCTGAAACATTTCAAACTCGGGATGCTGGATAATCCGCAACGGCACATCGACCTGCGGATGGCGATAATCGTAGAAACCGGTTCTGGCAAAATGCTCCATATCGGTGAAGCGGTAATCCCAATAGCGTTCCATATCTGCGGGATCAAATCCTTCATCCCAGGGGAAGATAACTTTACGGTTATCCGGATCGGGATGGAAGTAATACTCGACATGGCATTGTGCACATATCATGGACCGCATGTCATTTCCGGATAACGTTTCAACGGGAGTGCCGCGGCGTTCAAGAGCTTCTGTTAATGCGGGACGCGTGATCCGAAGATCCATTGTTTCGGGATGGTGGCAATCGCTGCACGACATGGATGCGTGCTTTACTCCCATATACGGATGTTCATCATGTCTCTCGATTTCCGCACGGATATCAAGAAAGTCTTCCATGGGCGTTGTGTAATAGGCATCTCCCATTTCTTCCATAAGCCGGGGTGCATCTGCGGATTTACAGGTAA
>SLQE01000044.1 GCA_007131635.1 Bacteroidota bacterium
TTATATGGGATACGATTCATTTCGGGATATCGGATTACAGGTGACGGGTTCGGCCGGTCCTGTTAGGTACGGTTTATATATGGGAAATGGTATGGGAAGATTTACTCAGGCGGGCTCCAATATTGCTTCGCGAGATTTCGGTAGCGGTTTATACGGTGGAAGAATTGATATCAATCCAACAAAAGGATTGATCATCGGCGCCCATTTCGCAATGAATAAGCAAAGTAATGTTATCCGTGACGGCTCAAACCCGAATGATATTGACAGGACATCTTATTCATTTCGATTTGCAACAAACAACCTTCTGATACCGGGCCTATTTACAGAAAGTGAATTGGGCGGCGGTGTTGTCGACGACACAGATACTTTTGATTATAACGGCTGGTATATACAGGCAGGTTACCGTTTATCAGATGCATTATCATTCGTAACAAGATATGATTTCTTAAAAGAAAACGACGCAATGAATACAGTCAACGAGGAGCAAAATCTTACCTTTGGTATCGTGTATTATCGGATGTATAATAACAAAGAAATCATACGAATGGGTGCAAACTATTCTTTTGGTGATTCTAAACCCGGTGGCTTGAACAGGAATATTTTTCTTCTCTGGTTTCAGGTACGATTTATCCCCTGACCACACAGTTATTATGGTACGGACATCCCGATACAGACTAATTATTTTTAATATTATCTCACGGGACGCCTTACCATATCCTACAACCGTTACTTTTCCTTCACTACCTCCCCATTCACAATAACCAGCTCGACATTCGTGAGATATTCGAACGGATCTCCGCTGAAAATAACAACATCGGCATCTTTACCGTTTGCGAGTGATCCAACCCGGTCATCTATGCCGAGTAAACGTGCAGAATCTATCGTCACCGATGCGAGGCCCTGTTCAAACGGCAATCCGTTTGCGACCGCGATTGCCGCTTCATAATGGACAACACGTGTTTTCGGAACGTAACTCTCGTAACCGCTCTGAAATACAACAGATATACCGGCATCATGTAATTTTGATGCAGTTTCAAACGATGCGTTCTGTGCTTCACCGAAAGTCCGTATCATAGTCGGATGGATTATAACCGGTACGTTTGATTCTTTTAGTTCATCGATCACAAGGTACGCTTCGGATGCTCCCGCAAGGACAAACGGGAATCCGAATTCGTCGGCAAGTCGTAAAGTCGCCATTATTTCGGTTGCGGTATGCACGGAAAAGAGAGCGGTTAATCTTCCCTCCAACACATGAACAAGTGTTTCGAGTTTGATATCGCGCGCCGGTTTCGTACCGGCATCACTGTTATTTTGACGTTGACGGTATTCCTGCGCCTTCATAAATTCAGACCGAAGCATTGCTATACTTTTCGATCTGGTACCCGGAGATGAAAAATTGGAAGTCACACGCGGACCGAGTGTAAATACAACCATTTTTGATGAATCAATAACCGCTTCGCTGTATTTGCCACCGGTTTTTACGATCATCGTTTGTCCGCTGACAAGGGCACCCGGTGCATGTCCGGTATGCAATGTGGTAACACCCAAACCGAGGAGAAAATCAATGAGCTCTTCCCTCGGGTTATATGCATCGATCGCGCGTAATTCCGGTTGAACGGGGTTTGACAGTTCGAGCTGATCCTGATCGTGATCATAGTTGAACATGCCGGCAAGTCCCACCACACTCCTCGCATCGATTATACCGGGTGTAACGACGGCACCTTTATAGACTGTATAGTTATCCGGAATAGCAATTTCATTCGCCGGTCCGACACGCTCGATTATTTTCCCGTTCAGTAATACGACCCCGTCTTCAATCGGATCACCGTTCATCGTATAGACGATATCACCACGTACGGCTATTTGTGCGTGCACTAGAGATAAGCCCGCAGCTAATGTTACTATTAATAAAATACTTACGATTCTCATTGTCCGCCTCCGTGAATATGATGATGCAGTGTTCTGTAGACCTGATAACCGCCGACTGCATATTTATAGTGTTCGGGATCGGCACGATCGTAGACAACCTTCCCGTCAACCCAGGTCTGTTCTATATGTGTATATACACTGAACGGGTCACTGGAGAGGATAACCAGATCCGCGTCCTTCCCTTTTTCAAGCGACCCGATACGATCTTCCATACCGAGCATACGGGCACCCGCGAGGGTCAACCCCTCAAGTGCTTTTTCTTTCGACATACCGGACCGGGCACCGATTGCCGCCTGTCTCAGAAATAAACGGGAGTCGGTTATAGGATCGTCTGTATGAAAGGCAACATCGACGCCTGCTTTTTCGAGATCATGTCCGTTTTCATATATCAGATTCACCGCCTCAAGCTTTCCTCCGGGTGAATCAACCAAAATAATCGATGCGGGTATGTTCGCTTCGGCGATCTCTTCGGCTACTTTCCAGCCCTCGCTGACATGATGCAGAACCACTTTGAACCCGAATTCATCTGCTAAGCGTAAAACAGTCATAATATCATCATGGCGATGCGTGTGATGATGAACAATACGCTTTCCATCAAGCACTTCGATTAGCGTTTCCATTTGCAGATTACGGGACGGCATTTTTTCCGGATTGCCGTTCGCTGTTTTGACTTTATCGCGATATTCCTGTGCCTGGATATAGAGCTGACGGACTATCGCCGCCGCTCGCGCGCGGGTTTGCGGGAAGGGCGGATTTCCGATCGGGTTGGTCCCGTTTGCCATTTTCAGCCCACCGCAAATGTCTGAATTTACATCATCACATAAAAGCATATCGTAAATCGTTCGCGCGTGGCGGGTTTTCAGGTACACCGTTTGTCCGCTCATAAGATGTCCCGATCCGGGCATAACGTTAACAGTCGTTATACCTCCTGCCCGTGCCCGCATGAAACTATCGCTCATCGCATCGATGGCATCGAGGATACGGACATCGGGGTGCGTCGGTGCCGAACGATCTCCTCCGTCACCTCGTCCGATATGCGAGTGTGTATCGATCAGACCCGGCAGAATTACTTTTCCCGATACATCGATTACCCGGGCATCGGGAGGAATAGGTATACTGTTCGCCGACCCGATCTCTATTATCGTTGAACCCTGAATAATCAGTACACCGTCTTCGATAGGAGCGGACGCGATTGGATAGAGGTTTGCTCCGGTAAACACGGTAAGTGTATCATCGGTAAATACCGGATTGCCGCATAACACTGCAAGGACAGCAAGCATCCATAATTTTTGCATCAGAACACCTTTCTTATTGTTTATGTGGATAATACGTTGCATAAGTACATATTTCAAGTAGTTTCAGTTTCCGGTTCTTCAATAGCCCCTTGTTTTTGCAAATAACGTGCTATATACCAGCAAAGGACTGCCCACACGACTCCGAAGGTCCATCCCCCAAGAATATCAGTCGGATAATGTACTCCGAGGAA
>SLQE01000388.1 GCA_007131635.1 Bacteroidota bacterium
AAGTCCATCAAAATGCTTCACCGAACGTATTGATATTAGCGGAATTCTCAACGGTTTATTTAATCCGCAGAATCAGTAATGTCCTGTCATCAATCTGCGGAGCACCGTCAGCGAATTCTTCCACTGTCCGGGAAACAATCTCATATATTTCTTTCGCGGATTTATTTCGATCGAGCGACCGTAAAAGGTCGGTCAATCTCTGACTGCCGAATTCCTCACGGTATACATTACGGGACTCTATGATACCGTCTGAATAGCACACATATATATCTCCACCCGAAATATCACGTCGTGACGGCTTGAAGCTCATGCGGGTAATCACGCCCAATGCCGCACCCTCTAAAGATAATTCTTCAATCTTCTCATGAGCTATCCGTATGACCGGCGGATGTCCGGCATTGATCAGTTCGAGGTCTCCTTTTGTAAAATCAATTATCCCGGCGGCAAATGATACAAACATTCCTTTACTTCGTTGTTCGATCACGGTTTGATTTAACGAAGCGGCAATCGATAACAGGTTATCATTATAGCGAAGCTCGGTACGAAAAGCGCTCTTCACAATACCCATAACCAATCCCGCGGCAATGTTATGACCGGATACATCTCCGACACAAAACACCGTCTGCTTGTCGCTGATTTTGATAACATCAAAAAAATCACCCCCGACCTCCTGCGCATTCACCGTCTTACCGAATGCCTGGAAGTGTTTTTCATCAATATCGATGACGGGAAGTAAATCGGTTTGTATTTTTTGAGCGAGCTTTATCTCGGTATCGATGCGGGTTTTTTCGGTAGAAACCTCCTTAATGACCCGACCGTATAAACGGGCACCGAATGTTATCGCCAAAAACCCCACAAAAAGAGCATATAAAGTAAATTTGTTCTGTGAATCGACAATCGGAGTCAGGATGATGTTAAATGCAACCAACAAAAATAATGACGAAACAATAATCACTCCCAACGGGTGTCTCTGCAAAGCCGGAATAAATACGGGGAGAATAACGCCGAAAATCCCGATACATAATAGAATGTAACCGATGAGTAACAGAGTACGTGAATAAGAGCCTGCCTCATATACAGGATACAGTGCGATAAATATCATTGCGACAAGGGCAAGATATAGACAACCGATAGCTAACGCACCGCGTATTTTCCACCGGAACGGTAGAGCGAAAAATACCTCGACATCGCCAAAGAGCGAGTTTATTACTTTACGATAGATGTAGTGTATACGGTTCATACATACGTATACGACAGGACTATAATGATGTTACATCAGGCTATGGTCTGACTAATATCCTTTGCTTTTCTTTTAAATGGTTGCCGCTTCTTGTAGGTCAATGACCGCCAGAGCCACTCAACCGGACCAAAATGAAAATATCGCAACCAGACCGGACTCAAATAAATCTGCATCGAAAATATCAGTATCGCTATGCCAAATCCCGCAGCCGGGCCAACCGAACCGTACAATCCGAAACCGTAGTTATAAAAGAGCGTTGTGCATATAATCGTGTGCAGAAGATAGTTGCTCAGCGCCATTTTCCCCACAGGTGCAAGAGATTGCAGACGCTTGTGCCAGGCAGCTTTTTGAGATAACAAAACTATGCAGCTTATATATGCTATGGCAAGCGACGGAGCTCCGATTGCAATGCCGACATACATCAGTACATACCATACATTTGTTCGTATCGGATCCATGAACGCATAGCTGTATGCGTACAGCACATTAAACACGATGCCGATCGTAAGACAGATAAAAAACAGACGAAGGGTCAACATCTTGTCATCGAGCATGCGGGTGAGTATACCGGTTTTCATCGCATACACACCGATAAGCATCATAGCAAAAACATTCGGGAACCAGAATATGCCTGATAATAAAACAATAGCATACTCTATCGCGCGAAATATGAATATCTGTCCGATTGTTCCGTCGCGGTACGCGGCATAGGCACCGTCAATCAGCCATGTCGCAAACGCCTTTTGTCCCTCCAATTGCTGCTCGATATCCTCTGCGGCATCCGGTGCTGCTTCCGCGAGCGACATCAATCCAAAAAGACCCGCAACGAGGAGAATGGGAATCAGCAGAAAAATGAAAACCCAGATAATAAGTGTCCGCGGTTTTCGCTTCAGAAAAAGAAGTAAAGCAAATCCGCAAAACGCGTAGAGAGCGAGTATGTCCCCCATCCAGAAAAGGAACGCATGGAATAGTCCGATTATCAGCAAGATGCTGATTCTGCGAAGGTAATACGGTTTGAATTTGACACCGCGGGATTCAGCCCGCATAAACTGAAGCACTATGCCCGCACCGAACAGCATTGAAAAAGTGGAATAAAATTTTCCCTCCGCGAAAAAACGAATGAGATTGTCGGCTATGCTGTTTACGGTATCGTCCCAGGGCGATCCGCCCATTACCTGATATCCGAGAAAAGGATACGCGAAGACACCCATATTGACAATGAGTATACCGAATATTGCAAAGCCGCGGAGAATATCGAGGGTTTCGATGCGTTCGTGCTGCTCTCTGGGGGAAAGATCAGGTTTACTACCGTTTTGTTGAGTTGGTTCGGAGTTCATACTGATAGATGAATTATAATTATTACATGCATAATCTGGTATAAAAGCGTACCCCCTTCGATATTGAGGGTAAATCGTATTCGCATTTATTCTCCGTCTATTACCGTTCGCTTTAGCGAACGGGTGAACGAATTACCGACAAGAAAAACGGGCTTTAGCTACTTCACCATCTCACGGATCCAATTCAAAATAATATACGGAAATCCATCGATAAATTCTTTATCAAGCTGCGCATATTCGGTCGGACTTCCTGTTTTCGCTTTTTGAAACAGATGGTTTGCCTGCGGAATAATCATCAACTCATAATCCGGATTCCCCGCATAGTCAAGAGCTTCCTGTAAAGCTTTTTTATTCATTTCCGGAGGTACCTGTAAGTCAAGTTCACCGAATAAACCGAGGACCGGTTGCGTAACCCTCCTCCAATCATCCGAGGGATCATGCGTGATGAAAAACTGATACCATGCACTTTGCACGGCACTCATACTTCCTGTTACAAACTGATCGATATACTGATCAATATCGTCGATAGACGCCCGCTGCTCATCGGTTATTTGTCCCGGGGCAATCTCACGGACGACTTTCTCCACCTCGTCCCATCCTTCCCCTGTCATTGCCGCCTTGTATGCGAGATCGATGACTTTTTGTTGTTGTTCGAGTATGGAATCGTCAATACCTTCTTCTTTGAATATGAGTCTGCTTTGCTCCTTGAGTATATCTCTTCCGATAACGGCCGATCCCGCCATCGATATGATAAATGAGATCTGCGGATCACGTGCCGCAACCATTGCTGCTATAATGCCTCCCTCACTATGACCGCACAAACCGATTTGATTATGTTTTATCTCATTCCGGTTACTTAAAAAATCGACCATGGCACTGACATCTCCGGCACGATCTCCCGACGTGAACGGGATGCCGCGACCCGTCGATTCCCCCACACCCCGGTCATCGCACCGAAGAACCGCAATACCGTTCGGGGTGAGATAATCGGCAAGAATGCGGAATGGTTTAAATCCGAATATGGTTTCATCCCGATCCTGTGAGCCGCTTCCCGTTATGAGTATAACGGCGGGATGAGGAACTCCGGAAAACGGATAGGTAAGCGTACAGCCGAGTCTTATATCCCCGTTATAGATATAAACTTCCTCTTCATTATACGGGACCGGTTTCTCATCGATTATTTGTTCTTCGTAATCCGTCCGATTCAAATAAAATGAACCGCGAATCCCCGACTGTGTGAATATTCCGGTAATTTCATCACCTTCACGCGTACCGTCGAAGACAGCAGTAGTCCCACCTGCGGGTAATTCGAAATGAACCGAATAATTTTGATGGCTTACGTTCGTCAAAACGAGTTTGTGTGCACCCTGTTGGGGAATATCTATCTTTGCGCTGAGTGTTCCCTCATCTGATAGAAATGTAACAAAAATATCCAGCCTGGTGCCCATTATATCGATAGCTCCTTCCCATGTGCCGTCGATATCGGTTTGGGAAAAGATATTTCCGGTCCAGAGAAGCAATGTCGTAACTGCTATAATGAATGATTTCATTGTTATATCTCCTGTAAGGTAATACAGATTAAAAAAACATCTCTAATAAATATACACATTAAAACATGATTTATTCGTAGACAGGGCAGAGATTCAGTCGGTTCTATACATTACCCTCGATGGAGAGATTGTCGCGTTTTGAAGGATATTTTTTAACGCTGAGGACGCAGAGAATGATTTGGATTGTCTTGCCTCTTCATAAAATTTTTCTAAATTATATATAGAGAGGGTTTGGAGATCAGAGACGACATCATTCGAAAGGTGAAAACAATGAAATCCAGAAGATCATTCTTACAGCACACATCGTGTATTGCGGGCGGATTGTACTTCGGCGGACTCAATGCGCTTTCGTCTGCTTCAGCGGCGGCCCGGGGATATGAGGCGAGGTATTATTCAAAAGTCAACGCAAACACCGTACAATGTTCACTCTGTTTCCGGTCGTGTACTATACCGAACAATGATCGCGGATACTGCCGCGTCAGAGAAAACAATGACGGAACATTATATTCTCTTGTCTACGCTCGCCCGGCGGCTATCCAACTCGATCCAATAGAGAAAGAACCGATGTTCCATAATATACCCGGTTCAAACATTGTGTGCATCGGAACGGCAAGCTGCAATTTCCAGTGTCAGTTCTGCCATAACTGGCATCTTTCACAGAGGACACCGGCAGAACTTCAGAGCCGTACACAACATTTGTATGCCGAAGAAATCGTTGCGGTTGCAAAAGAGCACGGGACAGGCATATCCTTTACATATAATGAACCGACAATATTTTACGAATATATGTATGACATCGCTAAACTCGGCAGGCGGGACGGATTGAATATAATATTTCATACAAACGGCGGCATGCTGGAAAAACCGATGCGGGCGCTCCTCGAGCATATGTCAGCGGTGACCGTCGACCTGAAAGGTTTCACGGCGGATTATTATCGTGATGTCAGCTTCGCCGCGATGGATCCCGTCCTGAATACTTTGAAAATACTTAAGAGTGAAGATGTCTGGTTTGAGATAGTCAATTTGATCATACCCACGTTAAACGATACTATGCGCACTATCCGCGAGATGTGTGCGTGGATCGTCAATGAGTTGGGTCAGGACGTACCGGTTCACTTCACGCGATTTTCTCCCGCATATAAAATGACGCATCTGCAACCGACACCGGTGAGAACGCTTGAACGCGCCCGCGACATCGCAATCGATGAGGGAGTAAGGTTTGTGTACATAGGGAATGTCCCGGGGCATAAGAATAACAACACTTTTTGTCCGCAATGCGATGAGCAGATTATCCACAGAAGGCATTTTTCCGTTCTCGATGTAAAAATCAAAGACG
The DNA here is from genome assembly GCA_007131635.1 of Bacteroidota bacterium. Taxonomy (GTDB): domain Bacteria; phylum Bacteroidota; class Ignavibacteria; order T3Sed10-11; family T3Sed10-11; genus T3Sed10-11. The sequence goes on from SLQE01000388.1 coordinate 5,464, forward strand.
GCAAATGTGAACAATGCGGTGAGATAATTCCGGGAAAATGGAAATAGCATATAATGAACGCGCCACGCGCAACAATTTACACGCTCAGGTTTGCGATTTTTATAATGGGATTTACCAGCATTGCCTGGCAAATCCTCATACTACGTGAATTGCTCGTTGTTTTTCAGGGAATTGAACTCACGTTCGGTATCATTTTCGCCCTCTGGCTTCTGCTCGAAGCTGCCGGGTGTACCGTTGCACGGAAAAGAGCGGAGACAACCAAAAATCCCGTTTTAACGTATTCGATTTTACACGCAGCCATTGGTATATGTGCGGTTTCGGGCATCGTTTTTCTTCGCTATTTCAAATTTCTGTTCGATATCCCGATGGGACAGGCGCTCGGCTACCATTATGTAATCCTCATATCGTTTCTTGTACTTGCACCGGTAACACTCATCAAAGGAGCGATGTTTCCGTTCGCCTGTAGGAATATGGATGAGATATCACACCCGGCAAACCCGTCGGTAAAAGTGTATATTGTCGAAGCGGCCGGCGCATTTACGGCAGGATTACTATTTGTATTGTATCTCATCTACCGGCTCGATCATATCTTTCTTGCCTGGATGCTTTTGCTCGTCAATTTTATTGCCGTACTCTTGTATCTTTACTCGTTACAGTCGCTATCTGTATTACGAACAATACTATTCGTTTGTACGGGAAGCTTCATAGTTTTGTATGCAATGTCATTTCCAAAGACGCTGCACGAGCGATCATCGGAGAAACTCTGGTACGAAGGGAATCTTCTTGAAACGAGGAATTCGGAATATGCCAACATCGCCGGCCTGGAATCGGAGGGGCAGTTTACCTTCTTTGTTAACGGTGTTCCATTTGCTTCCGTACCCGAGCCGGTTCTTCTCGTTGAGGAACAGGCGCATTTCCCGTTGCTTTTTCATACCGAACCCGAACATGTGCTGGTAATCAGCGGCGGTGCCGGCGGTGTCATCGACGCAATCATGAAACATCCGGCTGAAGAACTACATTACGCAGAACAGGATCCGCTGCTCATCGATTTCTTCCGCCGCTATCCGACACCGCTTACCGAACGAGAGCTTTTACACCCGTCGGTAACGGTACATCTTACAGAGGGAATGCGGTTTCTTCGCACGACGGATCAAGCTTTCGACGTCATTCTCGTTAACCTCCCTCCTCCGTCGACGCTTCTAATAAACCGTTACTACACAAAAGAGTTTTTCGAGCTTGCCCGTTCCCGGTTAAACCGCGGCGGCATTGTATCTGTGAGCCTGCCGGGATCGGAGACATTTCTCGTCGATGAGCTGGTGTTTCTCAACCGGCTTATATACACAACGCTTCATAAGGTATTTAAAGACATACGGATTATCATCGGCGAAAAAAATATATTTATCGCGTCGGAAGAAGGAATGATTGCCGATGCAAATGAAGCATTGTTAGCGCAAAGACTGCGGGAACGGAACATTATCGCGGGGTTGATAGATGAACATTACATCAGATATAAAATGGATCCGCTCAGGTTCGGATCGTTCATAAAAGAGATAACCGAAGACGCTGGTCAAGAGATAAACACTCACATATTTCCGCGCGGCGTCTTTCGAAGCACGATGCTCCACACACTAACGGTAACTCCCGCACTGGTCGGGATCATGTATGGTATAGACTCCCTGCCGGCGGGTATATATGCCGTTATTATCGTTGTTGGATTTCTTGTATTGATTATCATCCGGCCTGCACGTCGCAGTCCGATAGTGATCGGCAATGCGATCGCAACGACCGGATTTGCGAGCATGTTAATGTATATCCTTCTCCTGTTATACTTTCAGATATTTTACGGCTATGTGTATCACTATATCGGACTACTCACCGCGTTCTTCATGGGTGGGACTGCCATCGGTGCGTATCTTGCTTCGCGTCATTCCTCTCTTTCGCTTTTCAATATCGATGCAAGCATAGTCGGTGTTATCGGACTGTTTCTGCTTGCCTCGATTTCGGAAATGCTCCCTCTCCCGGCTATGCAGGTATTGATATTTATCTGTATGATCGCGATGGGACTGCTTACCGGCATGGCATATCCCGTGGCGGTTCGGATGATACAACAAACCCGCAAATCGGTGAGCAATCAACCCGGGAAACTTTATGCGCTGGATCTTTTCGGTGCGTTTCTCGGCGCATTTTTAACCGCGCTTATACTTCTTCCGTCACTCGGGATTCATACAACCCTGCTGCTGGTAGTATCATTAAAAGTAAGCAGCACAATCCTTTTATACATTAATTCAAACCCAGGACATCCAACCCCTGATTAAAAACTATGTCGATGGGTATCCCTTCCCGCGCCAATCGTCCGAGATCATTCTCCAGATGCTGACCCATCCTGCCCGTCTCCGTCATAAACTCCGATACTGCATCGTAATCACCGTCGCCCTGCACTCTTAATATTTGTTCTGCCAATGCCGAAATAGCTTCCTGCATTCGTTCGAAATCAACACGATAGGTACCCGTCTCATCATCCCGGGAAAACGCGCCCATATCCTGAAAGAAATTAAACTGCATCAGGTTTGCGCGTCCGTGCGCACTTGTGGTGCCGAACCGGATGGAACGGAAAATACTCCCGAGAAACGTTACGTAATTATCCATAAGATCCGCATCGCCAAACTCACCCTGTTCATGTAAGGTTGTAATCATGTATAACCCGAGAACATCGGCTTTCCCTTCTTCCACTGCCGATGCCTGATCGCGTAAGGCTTCGCGGACTGTTCCTCTTCCGGTAATTGTGCTTTTAATTCCCAGACCATGCGCGACTTCATGGAACATCACATTATTAAAGAACGCATCGAATGTAATATGTTTTCGTTGTTCCTGATCGATGAGCAGGCCGGTTATCGGAATCAGAATTTCATCAAACTTCGCCTGCATCGAGTTCTTCAACTGCAGACGCCTGGTCCCTTTCCGGAGTTGTACTTCCTCATCGTTGGGGAGATTAATGGCGATGGTTTTCGGACCGGCATTGGCATCGCCCGCATAATAAATCGCGTAATAGGCATTGAGGTCCGAATCCATGCCGGGCTCCTCCTGTTTGTATGCAGCCGGGATCGGTAATCCCCGCTGTAAACCGGGCAGCATTGCAGCATACCTGTCCAGTCTTTCGCTCCACTCTTTATCTTTTATCAACACAAATGCTTCATAGGCCGCCTTGTATCCGAACAGCCGGTCTTCATATGTTTCAATCGCGCCGATCACAAGTTCGATGGTGTTATCCTTCATATCGAGCCATGCCATATCACTTGGCCGGTAATCGTCGGTCACCAGTGCATCCGCACGGAGACGGAGATATCGTTGCAGTCCCCGGTCTTCGGCAAGATCTGCAGCCCGGCGCAGGAGATCTGCCGCCTTCCGTAGTTGCTCCTCAAAGGCAATGTGATACGGTACGGCAACGAGATTTCCGTCATCGTTTCTTCTCACCAGTGTATACAAATCACGCAGTTGCAGTCCGCCGTCTGCGGCGCGTTCCGCGGCAGATTCGAATTCCTCCGCGGTCATATCCGGCGGATAAAAATTCGCCCCGAGCGGTTTGTCTTCGTATCCTTCAACAAACGGCTCATTACCGCGAACGCGGTCCCACGGTCCGTAATTTATGTAGAGATATTCCCGAACCCGCGCATCATCAACAGATGCAAGCAGCGACTCTTTATCGCCATACGCCTGCATCCAGAAAAGATCGTGCATAATATCCGCGGCTTCGATGAGTATCGGTATCATCTGACGCTCCTTCGGGGTAAGCACCGTGGGATCTGCCGCTAATTCCACGGTTGTATAACCTGCAAGTCGCTGATCGATATCGATCACCGGTATATGTTCGCGGCCGCAGTGTATAAAAGTCAGGGATATGATAATGAGTATTGACAACAATGATGTGTTTTTCATGTTCGTCTCCATAAAGTATATTTCCAAATAGATATTTTTATGACAATCGTATGTCCGAAAGTTAGAACGTAATCCTCACGCCGTTTCTCAGATTTATGTACGTCCGTTGTATGCCTTCCGGCGGGCGGGTATTGTGCGTCATACTGAATCCCGACACAAGTGCGAAGCGTTCATTCAGACGTACTTCAAGCGACGCCTGCGAAGAATACTTGTAACTGGCAAACCGCTGCAGATTCGGCTGATAATACATGATAACATCGAAAAATACCGCATCGGCTATCGGTACACCTAAAGAAAGATAACTGCTGAGCCGGTGCTCCCGGTAGGTGATGTCGGAATCCCGCTCCCGCTCGTGCTCATACATATAGAGTGTGCCGAGAAAGAGACGAACATTGTCGGTCCTGATAAGGGTAAAACGGGGACCCGCCCCTGCAAGTCCGCGCCAGGCCAACTGGATACCCTCATTGTGCTGGCTTTGTAAAAACATCTCGAAAGCGAGGAAGGGTAACAGCGAGCGTGTGTACCTCAGATGCTGATATGAATCGTTTATCACCTTTTTATCACTCACCAGCCCCAGATTGTAACTTGCAAGAAACAGAACGGTATGCTCCCCGGATTTATATTGTGTCTGCAACGAATTAAATGTCTGAAAAATGGTATTCTTACTCTGAACATAATTTGCCTGCAGATCCAGAGCACCGGAAAATCCGTCTCTCACCTCTGCGATTCTTCTGTTCTCAATGTGAATGATCTGCTGGGATTCACTTTTCATCGGTATGAACAGACCAACAGTAACAAATGCAACAACAAAATAGTAATACCGGGGATAATCCATATCATTATACCTTGACTTATGAAAATAATGGGGAATTAGATGAAATTTATCAATAAGTATAACTTCTTGAACCGAGAAATGCAACGTAATTCTCATTCTCCGCAAATATTGCATATATCAGGGTACATTAGTAATTTAACTTGACCGTATACATATGAAGTCCGGTTTTAATAACAATAAAAAGCAAAGGTGCCGTATATGACGGATTTTGTGGGGAAAACACTTCTTCATTATAAAGTGCTCGCGCGCATAGGCGAGGGGGGAATGGGTGTTGTTTACAAAGCACTCGATACCCGGCTTCACAGAACCGTTGCTTTGAAATGTATTCCGAATACGGTCGTACCCGACGAACTGAACCGCGAGCGATTCCGCCGAGAAGCCAGAGCTGCCGCTTCCTTGAACCATTCCGGCATTTGCACTATTTACGCGATCGAGGAGACGGTTACCGATGAAACAAACGATCCGATGGAATTCATCGTGATGGAATACATCGAGGGAGTTACGCTCAGTAAAAAAATTAAGGAGTGGTATTCCGGTACCAAAAAAGCCGACGAAAAATACCGGCATGAAATACTGACACAGATAGTCGACTACACCGGACAGATAGCAGAGGCGCTTGCAACCGCGCACGACTCGGATATAACCCACAGGGATATCAAACCCGATAATATCATGATCACGAATGGAGATAAAGTAAAGATCATGGATTTCGGGCTGGCAAAATTGAGAGGAAGCGCCGCGATTACAAAGACGGGGGCTACAAGCGGCACGGTAGCTTATATGTCTCCCGAGCAGATAAACGGAGAGACGGTCGATTACCGTTCCGATATTTTCTCCTTCGGTATCGTCCTCTATGAAATGATAGCAGGCCGCAGACCCTTCATCGGTGAGTATGAAGCCGCCGTGATGTATCAAATTCTTAACGATAATCCCGAACCGTTGTATAAACTGATTCCGGACCTGCCACCGACTCTCCAACAAATAATTAACCGGTGCCTTGAGAAAGAACCTGAGGACAGATATCAGGCGACACGGGACATGCTGGTCGATATTAACCGAGTCGATCCCGCTGCTTCAGCTAAACTATACGCTTCACTAAAAGAAATGCCGGTTGTTAACATCGCCGGTAAAAAAGTGCAACCGGAGTTGCCGCAACCCGATAAGAGAAAAACACCCCGTGGTCTGACAGCAAGGCGTGCGGCAATAATAACTATTCCGTCGGCACTTTTTCTTATTTTACTGATCACTTTTTTGATACGTTCACCGGTGTCACCGCCGGAAGATCATGTACCGGCCGGGGTAAGCTTTTCCATCGCGGTACTCCCTTTTGACAATTTAAGTCCCGATCCCGACAACGAATATTTCGCCGACGGGATGACCGAGGATATAATAACGCAACTGTCGAAAATCAGCACGTTGAGCGTTATTTCCCGTACCTCTGTCATGCAATACAAGGGAACATCAAAAAACATACGTGAAATCGGAAGAGAACTCGGAGCGGATATCATACTCGAAGGAAGCGTAAGAAGAGACGGCAACCGACTCAGAATTGTAGGTCAGCTCATCGATGCAAGAAGCGACCGGCATCTCTGGGCGGAAACATACGATCGTGATGTACAGGATATATTTCGGATCCAATCGGAAGTTGCGCAAAGCATTGCTACCGCACTCAGAACAACGCTGACACCGGCGGAACGGGATCTCATAACCAGAGAACCGACTGCAAACTTTGCCTCGTACCAATTGTATCTCAAGGGAAGAGATCATTTCTATCGATATACACACGATGACAATGAGATCGCTATTGATTACTACAAAAGGGCACTCGCGTTGGATTCGACTTTCGCGCTCGCCTATGCGGGAATTGCAGACGCGTATAATCAGCGAAAGGCGAAATACTGGTACCCGGACGAGGTCCTGGACACATCGATACAATTCAGCGAAAAAGCCCTTTCACTCGATCCGCAGCTCGCGGAAGCATACAAATCATTGGGACAGGCATACGATTTATCACACCAATATTACAAAGCGCTTCAATACTACGAAAAATCCATGGATATAAATCCAAATTACTGGCCGGCGGTGAGCGGATTCAGTCAGGTTAATTTCAATCTCGGAAATCTCGACATTGCGCTCGTTTCGGCAGAGAAAGCGGTATCGCTTGCACCGAATATTATGCTTGGATCGGTCCATATCGCATGGATTTATCAACGACTTGGGTGTGATTCACTCGCACTGCAATGGTTTTATCGCGCAATGGACATCGAACCGGATCATCCGATTATTTATACGCTGATCAGCGAACAGTATCTCTATATGGGGGATATCGGGAAAGCACGCGAATATTACCTGAAGGTACTTGATAAGCATCCCGATTGGGTATTCGGTTATTTTGCCGCAGGAAGAATCGAATCTGCGGCAGAAAATTTCACCAATGCTGCATTATATTTTAAATCATTACATGAAATCGCATATACAGAATACGAATACTACTACGGGTACGCCCTTTTGCAAACCGGTTCCGAAGAGGAAGGCCGGGCGATTCTCGACAGAGAGCTGCGTGACTATCTGGAATATATCGAGACAACGGTCGATGACCGTAACATGAACGAATATGCTCTTGCAAATATTTATGCCATTCTTGGAAACAGGGATGAGGCACTGAAGTGGTTGAAGATTGCCATCGACAAGGGATGGATGGATTA
>SLQE01000180.1 GCA_007131635.1 Bacteroidota bacterium
AAAAAATAAGTTCCGGTATTACCAATCATCCGATTTTAGCATCATAGATCTTCCGTACGGAGATGAACATTTCAGTATGACGATCATTCTGCCGCCCGAAGGACAGTCGATTCACGATTTTACGGATTCGATGACAGGTGAAATGTGGCGGAACTTGCTGAATCAATTGCCGGAAACAAAATATGAAATCGATATCTATCTGCCGCGTTTCGAGCTTGAATATGAAGAATCGCTTGTGGATGTACTGAAGGCACTTGATATGCAGACGGCATTTCATCCGTCGAATGCCGATTTCACCGGATTATATGATAAAAATCTCGAACCGCGTAATGCGTATATATCCGATGTTATGCACAAAACATTTGTCAACGTCAATGAAGAGGGAACAGAGGCGGCTGCGGTGACGTCTGTTGTTATAGGAGTGGATTCCGCTCCGCCGGCGTTTTTTGTCGACCGGCCGTTTTTGTTCGCTATTCGTGAGAATTCATCCGATACTATTTTGTTTATCGGGAAGATAGTTAAACCGGATTCTAAGTAAATGTTTAAAAGAGGGGGTTTATGATGTCGTTTAGAAATCTAATGCTATTATTTGGAATTTTCTTTTTTCTGACCGGGTGCGATCTTATCTGGTCGCCGCACACGGTTCATGATCAATATCCTGCAGTGTACCCCCGGTTATCGGCCAAGGAAATTCAGGAGTTAAAAGCGGAATTTGATAAGCTAAATAACTATGAAGTTTGCAATCCGATAAACGAATTCGGTTTGACGGGTCACAGAATTTGTACCGATCGTGAGATTGTACGGATAACGATAGATGAGGATGACGAAGAAAACATGATCGCACGTGCTGCTGAAGCGCTTGTTAAAAACGAACAGTTTACCAATGTTTATGAACCCGGTTTGTTGGATGTTCAACAATCCCATCGGCATGGTGGAATTAGCTGGCGCATAACCTATCATAATCAGGTGTATGACGGACTTGAGGTCAAGAACACGAGAATAATGGTTTTCCAGGATGCAGAAAAAGTTTATAATATCAGCGGTCACTGGTTCCGGGATATCTACTTACCCCCATCGGATAGATTTGATGTACATGCAGCGCGTAAGACATTGATCGGGCGTGAATTTACTTTTTCATCGCATACAGGTATCCATACTTATATAGTTACAGAGGACTCGTTCGACGAATATTTCGAAAAGGTAATTCTGCCGCATGAAACCGACAGAGGTATTGAATTGCGCATAAGCTGGGAAATCTCGGTGGGAGACACTATGTGGTTTGTTTATGTAGACACCACGACCGGTGAGTTTTTGTGGAAGCAACAGATGATTGTATTTTAACATTTTGGAGTGATTATGGCAAAGGTAATTTTAACTACGTGTCTTATTTTCGTGTTTCTATTTACATCCTGCTGGACACCTATGGAACCGGTTTTTCATTCGTCGATGCGGGAGTTGACTGAATCAGAAAAACAATCCGTCAGGGCGGGAAATTCTTTCGGTATAGATCTTTTCCGGGAGTTGAGCAGAGAACAATCGGGTGAAAACCTGTTTATCTCACCGCTCAGCATTTCGATGGCACTCGGTATGGCTTTGAACGGCGCGAAAGGCGAAACATTCGACGAGATGCGCGATGTTTTGAAGCAGTCCGGATTGGAGCTTGATGAGATTAATAAAGCGTATCAGGGGTTGATGTCCTTATTCCCGTATCTTGACCGGACCGTTACGCTCGATATCGCGAATTCGGTCTGGTATCGGAGTAGTTTTCAGGTCGAGCGTGATTTTCTGGATCGTTTAAAAAATTACTTCGAAGCTGAAGTGGCGGGATTGGACTTCAGCCGGCCGGAAGCCGTTGATATAATAAACAATTGGGTATCGCAGAAAACAAAAAAGAAAATAAACAAAATTATCGATGCGATCGATCCGCTCACGATGATGTACTTAATAAATGCCGTATACTTTAAGGGAACATGGACTGCGGAGTTTGATCCGAAAGAAACAAGGGACGATGTTTTTACACGGGATAACGGTGCAGCGATACCTATAAAAATGATGCAGCAGGCGAACGACTTCCGGTATTTCGGAAATGATCTGTTGCAGGCGGTCGATCTGCCGTACGGCGACGGGTTGTTCAGTATGACTATTCTTCTGCCGCGTAGCGGTATATCCGTTGATGAGTTGGTGGAAGATCTGACGGAAACGAAATGGATTGATTGGATGAATTCTTTCGCAGAAGACAAAAAAGGTCTAAAAATAATGCTCCCACGATTTACGCTTGAATATAAAAATAGTTTGGTCGGAGTGTTACGTACACTCGGTATGAAAAAAGCATTTAATCCGTTTGAAGCGGATCTCTCCGGTATAAGTACTCAATATGACGATCTGCATATAAGCGATGTTATACATAAGACATATTTGAAAGTAAACGAAGAAGGCACCGAAGCCGCAGCGGTAACGGCTGTCGTGATCGGAACAACGTCCGTCGGACCGGGTGTACCGGTTGTCCGTATCGATCGTCCGTTTATTCTTGCGATACGGGAGCATCATTCAGGATCGATATTGTTTATGGGGAAGGTACACCTGCCGGAGTCGGAGTAAAATTTTAATGATTTAGGGATCATCGAAAATAAAAATCCAAATGAATTACAGTACCTCATATATTGTCTTGGTATTGATATTTACCTCCTGCCTGATCGGTTCGGTTGAAATTATTGCAGCAGACGGTCGATGGTACTGGCAGAATCCAACGCCTCAGGGAAACGATCTGCTTGACGTTCATGTCATCAATGACTATACCGCCGTTGCAGTCGGAAGAAACGGAATGATTCTAAAAACAATGGACGGCGGTGTGACGTGGGAACATCGGGAAAGTCATACACGTGCATGGTTGAATTCTGCTTTCTTTGTCGATGAAGGATATGGTTGGGTAGTCGGGGGAGAATCAAGACTAACTAAAGATGGCAGGATAAGTACACATATTATCCTCCATACCTCGGACGGAGGAGAGACATGGGTGGTGCAATCTGAAGACGAATCCGGCCGGCTGAACTCCGTATATTTCGCCGATAGAAATAACGGCTGGGCGGTAGGCGAACACGGTACTATCCTTCGAACAACCGATGGAGGTAGAACCTGGCTGGAGCAGGAAAGCGGAACCTCCAATGCAATATACTCCGTTCATTTTATCGATTCGTCAACCGGATGGGTTGTTGGCGGGAGAATTATTGTTCGTATAGGTTTGCTCACCGAAGAAGAGACATATATGGATGAAGAACCTAATGTTCAAACAATTCTTTATACTAATGACGGCGGTGAAAATTGGATTGAACAAGCGGGTCCGGATAAATGGCAACATGTTTTATTTTCTGTAATCTTCGTCAATGATAACACCGGTTGGGCCGTTGGCAG
>SLQE01000429.1 GCA_007131635.1 Bacteroidota bacterium
ACTTCCCATAGGTGTATTGTCTTACCGAGGTGAACAGGTTTCGCAACTCCCGTTACCTTTCCCTTCGTCACCGAGCGGACGTGGTGTACTTCGATGTTTATACCAACGGCATAATATTTTTCGCGGTTGATTATGCAATGTGATGCAACGCTGCCGAGCGTCTCGGCCAGCACCGCTGACGCCCCTCCATGCAGCAATCCCATCGGCTGCACCGTCCGTTTATCCACCGGCATCGTCGCTTTCAGATAATCGTCGCCGATTTCGGTGTAGACGATCTCCAGATGTTCAACCAGGGTGTCTTTCGAGAGATCGTTGAGTTCGTCGAGAGTCGGCCGTTGTTTCCAGATTGATTTTGAGTTCATTAGATTCGTTAATGAAAATATGTTTAGTTCGGGTAATTAATTACGAGTTACGATTTACGAATTACGAATTGTTACAACCCTAATTGTGAATTGCAAAAGTGTTCGTTTTAAGAAATCTTTATCCATTCGTAATTCGTAACTCGTAATTCGTAATTAAAGATAGTTCTTCCATCCCGTGCAGTTAACATTTATTCCCCAAGTTTATACTTCCGCCAATACCTCACCAACCCCATCACATTCATCCAGAACGGATCGGCGAATTCGTATGCTTTCAGGAAATCATCCACAATGTTATGACGACTGAGGAGATCTTTTGAGATGACTTCATACTCTTTCGTTATCTCCTCATCGCTCTTTCCTTTTTGTAATTGCTCGCCGATCCAGTTCGACCATTCGAGCAGCCGCGATTCCAGCTCATCGAGGTGTGGAAGTACATCAACCGATCTCCCAAAATGTGTGGGATAGAGAATGTCCGGTTTGACGTCACGGATCTTCCTCAATGTCGCCTGCCACTGCTCGATATTGATATCGGGCGGTGGCGTCGGGGGCAATACCGGACCGCCGGCGATTCTTATGCCCGCGGCATCGCCGGTGAAAGCAATTCCTTCTATTATATATACGTTATGATGCGACGCATGCCCGGGAGAATCGAGCACGCGAATACCGACATCACCGATCGATAATCGTTGTCCGTCTTCGGTAGAGCGTATGCGGTCTTCGGGCACGGGATTGATCGTCCCCCACAACTCCTGCATCTTATCGCCGTAAATACGTTCCGCCGATGCAACCAGCTTCGAAGGATCGACAAGATGTTTAGCGCCGCGGGGATGGACGTAGATCGTCGCTCCGCGTTCGGCAAAATGCCACGCGGCGCCTGAATGATCGAGATGAATGTGCGTCACGAAGACGTGTTTTATATCGTCAATCGAAAATCCGGCGTCGTGTATTGATTTTTCGAGGTTTTTATATACAGTGTCGGGACCCGTTTCGATAAGAACAGGACCGTCGGCGGTCTCTATTATATATGCTGCAATAACATTCGGTACGTAAAAATCAAGATCGAACTGATGAATATTCATAAATATTTTCCGCAGGTTGGTTCAACAAGTATAGATAAAAAGTAGTGGAATTTTCGGAAAGTTTCAAATGGTAAAAGCGATTCGGTTGCGTAATCCAAAATATTTACATATTTTGCTGGGAACGGATTACAGGATACAAACTGCGGGAATAAATCTTCCTGTGCAGAGTTCCCGCCTGATGTGGAAGCCATAATACCGGTCATCTTTAGCGGGGGTTTCTATGCATAACTCGTTAATTATTGTTATCCTTTTTGTGCCGCTCTCACTACTAATGGTACAGTGTGGAGATTCAGCCGATGAAGCTACCGTACCGGAACGTACCGTTTATTTCGATATTCTCACACTCGACCTTGCTGAAGATGATCAGTTTTTTATGAACAGACCCGGTGGCATCGCACAAGATTCCCGCGGTAATCTGTATGTACTCGACACGGGAGACCGGCACATTTTGAAATTCTCACCTGAAGGTAAATTCATTTCCTATATCGGACAACCCGGTGAAGGCCCCGGCGAATTTCAGCAGCCGATGGCTTTTACTATAGATCAAGATGATAATATCTATGTACTCGATTTCGGATTGCGCCGCATTTCCATCTTTGACTCCGACGGTGAATTCGTTCAGGCAAGTAACTACGAATACTATTCACATGTTAATTCCATTGCCGTCAATGCAGATGGCGAGATCGCCCTCCTCCAACCTGTTCTCGACGGACCGCTGATCAATCTTGTAAATCGTGATGGTGAAATCATTCGCTCGATCGGTGAAACGACACCTGTAAGTACGGAATGGCACCCCACTCCCACACAGCACGTCACCTCGAATATGAACCAGGGAAGAATACGTTTTAACAGGCATGGAGATCTTTTCGTTGCATTCAGTGCACGGCCATATATTCAAAAATATACTCACACCGGAGAGCTTGATTACTATCGTCAATTAAAGGGCAATGAAATCGACAGTCTTGATCAACGGAGGAATGAAGTTATTAACCGAATCCGAAGAGAGCAGGGCGGTTTAGACCCAAATTTGGTTATCGTAACACCCTACATTACGGGATTCGATCTGCTGCATGATACCCATCTTCTGCTCGGGCTTCGCTGGAACAACTACTTGTATCTCATCGACGACTCAGGCACCGTTATCGAAAAAATACAATGTAAAGCAATTGAAGCGGCTGATTTCGAACTCTCCGGCACCGGCAGTTTTGTTATCACAGATAATGATAGAATAATCATGATCGATCCTATGAACGGGTTGTTGTGGAAGGGAGAGTTATAAATGTGCAGATCAATCCCCTATATCTTAATTAAAGAAAACAATGTCCTATAACCAATTTAAAAGCCACAGAAAATCACCCCGCCTCTCCGGATGGGATTATTCACGGCCCGGAGCGTATTTCTTGACGATTAATGTGAAAGGGCGTGTGTGTTCTTTGGGCGAGATAGATAATAATAAGGTGATATTATCGGAAGTGGGAAAAATTGCATTCAATAACCTTAATGCGATACCGGAACATTTTCCACACGTTTCTCTTGATGTGTATGTAGTTATGCCGAACCACGTGCACTTGATCGTGTTTATCGAGCAGGATGTTAACGCTGTCCGTAAGGACGTACCAGTGGTACGTCCTTACGCAAAACCTGTGAACAAAGAAAAGTATTATAGAACAATAGCACCCAAAAGAGGATCGTTGTCAGTCGTAATACGTTCATACAAAGATTCAGTAAAGAAATGGTGTAACAACAACGGATATGGCGATTTTAAGTGGCAACCAAGGTACCATGATAGAATAATCAGATCAAATCAGGAATTAAAAAATACACGAAAGTACATTATCGATAACCCAAATAATTGGGACAAGGATGAGAACAATCCACTTAATGATAAACGAACTTAATTCCGTCCGTAAGGACGTACCACCGGTACGTCCTTACGGATAAAGATCCAGTAAAGAAATGGTG
>SLQE01000065.1 GCA_007131635.1 Bacteroidota bacterium
ACGGTAACGGAAAGTTCTTTGCCCGTATCCAGCCCTCCGGCTATACCCTCTATAGTAATGGTCTCGTGACCGGTCAGGCCGAGCGATTCTCTGCTACCACCCTGCTTAAATTGTAATGGCAGAACACCCATCCCGATCAGATTGCTACGATGAATACGCTCGAAGCTTTCGGCAATGACCGCGCGAATGCCGAGCAGCCTGGTACCTTTTGCCGCCCAGTCACGGGATGAACCGGATCCGTATTCTTTCCCCGCCAGCACGATGAGCGTCGTCTTTTCCTCCGCATATTTCATCGCCGCATCGTAGATAGTCATCTTTTCATTTTCGGGGAGTTTCGTTGTCCAGCCCCCTTCGGTTCCCGGTGCAAGTTGATTTCTCAATCGTATATTACCGAAGGTCCCCCGGATCATTACCTCATGATTACCGCGGCGGGAACCGAACGAGTTAAAGTCTTTCGGATCAACACCCTGCGCAATTAAATACTGACCCGCAGGACTGTCGATCGGAATTGCTCCTGCCGGCGATATGTGATCGGTCGTAACGCTGTCCCCGAGCATTGCAATCACGCGGGCGTTTTCAATATCGTTGAGGGGTTCCGGCTCTTCGGGCATATCATCAAAAAATGTAACCTCGCGCACGTAGGTAGAATCATCATCCCATTTGAACCTGTTACCCTCGGGTGTCGGCAGGGCTTTCCATGTTTCATCTCCGTCGAATACATTCGCGTATTGCTTCCGGAACATTTCAGATTTGACACACGCGTTAACGACATCCTTTACCTCCTGTGAGGTCGGCCAGACATCCTTGAGATATACCGGATCGCCGTTACGATCCTTGCCGAGCGGTTCCTGCATCAGGTCGATATCCATTTTCCCCGCCAGTGAGTATGCCACGACGAGCGGCGGCGATGTCAGATAGTTTGCACGGACGAGCGGGTTGATGCGTCCTTCAAAATTCCTGTTCCCCGAAAGCACCGAGGCAACGATGAGATCACCTTCTTTCACTGCCTGAGCTATCGGCTCCGGCAATGGACCGCTGTTTCCGATACAGGTTGTGCAGCCGTACCCGACGAGATGATAACCGAGAGCTTCAAGATACGGTGTAAGTCCCGATTCCTCCAGATAATCCGTAACCACTTTCGAACCCGGCGCGAGACTTGTTTTCACCCACGGTTTTGTCGTAATACCACGCTGCACTGCTTTCTTTGCAACTAATCCCGCTGCGAGCATAACCGAGGGGTTCGACGTATTGGTACAGCTTGTAATCGCAGCGATAACAACGGAACCATGGCCGAGATTGTAATGAACGGAATTTTCACTAATGTTCACCGTTTTCGAGAGCGGTCCGAGATTTTCCGGATTGATGATTTCCTCCGCCGGTTTTTCAACACTACCGCCCTCCTCGATCCACTTCGATAATTTTTCTTTTCCGACAGCGGTTGTCTCGGATTCGAGCATTGTAACGAGCGCATTCCGGAAAGAGTGTTTCGATTTTGCGAGCGGAATCCGGTCCTGAGGACGCTTCGGTCCGGCAAGACTCGGTTCAACATCGGCAAGATTTAATGTTACAAGATCGGAGAAAACCGGGTCCGGACTATCGGCAGTGTGGAATATTCCCTGCTCTTTACAATACGCTTCCACGAGTTCAATAACCCGCTTATCGCGGCCGGTGAATTCGAGGTATTTTAATGTTTCATTGTCAACCGGGAAAAAGCCGATGGTGGCTCCGTATTCCGGCGACATATTTCCGATAGTCGCACGATCCGCGACACTGAGTTTTGATAATCCC
This sequence comes from Bacteroidota bacterium, assembly GCA_007131635.1. Taxonomy (GTDB): domain Bacteria; phylum Bacteroidota; class Ignavibacteria; order T3Sed10-11; family T3Sed10-11; genus T3Sed10-11. The sequence continues at coordinate 1,789 of SLQE01000065.1, forward strand.
GGACCGAAGAATTCAACAAATTTTCCGACGACTCCTTTTTTCCTGAGTATCTGGGTTACGGTCAGAACCAGATCGGTAGCAGTTGCACCTTCCCGCAGCTCACCCTCGAGTTTGAAGCCGACCACTTCGGGTATCAGCATAGAAACCGGTTGTCCGAGCATGGCAGCTTCGGCTTCTATCCCTCCGACACCCCATCCAACGACCCCGAGTCCGTTCACCATCGGTGTATGCGAATCGGTGCCGACAAGCGTATCGGGATAGGCATACCACCCGTCTTCTTCTTCCTTGCTGAATACAACCTGCGCGAGATATTCAAGGTTTACCTGATGCACGATACCGGTTCCCGGCGGAACGACGCGGAAATTCTGAAATGCGCGCTGACCCCATCGTAGAAAATTATACCGCTCCTTGTTCCGTTCAACCTCGATTTGAGTGTTCAGAAGAAAGGCATTTGCCGAAGCGAACCAGTCCACCTGTACCGAATGATCGATCACCAGATCGACCGGCTGCTGCGGATTAATAACCGAGGGATCCTTTTTCATTCGTGCAACCGCTTCACGCATCGACGCAAGATCGACAACGCATGGGACGCCGGTAAAATCCTGGAGCAGTACCCGCGCCGGCATATACGCAATCTCTTTATCGGATTTTGCTTTCGGGTCCCAGTTTATGACTGCCTCGATATCTTCCTGTTTCACGCGGACGCCGTCTTCCTGACGGATGAGATTTTCAAGGAGTATTTTAAGGGATGTCGGCAACCTCTTTATATCACCGAGACCGAGTTCATGAAGTTTCTGAAAAGAAAAAATCGTGTACTCTTTATCCCCTACTTTTAACTTTGATTTGGTCTTATTATGTACAGTGGCTTTTTCTGACATTATTTGCTCCTTCATTTATCCATTTCGAATTCTAATTCTACCAGGTTCCAAAATTACTAACTTTTGTGTAATTCTTTGAATATCTTTAATTTCGTTTAATAACCAATTGAATTGTTTTCGTATAAAGGACGCTGTTGCGTCTCTCGGTAATTGTATAACTACGATTCCGGCAAATGATGAGGGAGGATAATTTCTAACATCGGAGAAATCATAATCTCCAGTAACAATAACCAAACCTTCTTTTTGTGCATATGATGCAATTTCTTTATCTTTCTTTCCTCTTAATTCGACCCCACGCACATGAACTGCTTCATATCCAAAATTCTGGAATGTGTCTAATAATGATTCGGGTAAATCCTCATCAATCAAAAATTTCATGTTGGCAACGGATAATATTCATCTTTATCTACTAATTCTTCAGCATATATAAGAGCAGCCCTGATATCTTCCTGTGAAACTCCATACTCTTTGATTATTTCATTTGCTGTCATACCACCAGCCAGGCCACCGATGATACGTGTGACAGGTATACGGGTTCCTCGGATTACCGGCTTTCCATGCTGAATTTCAGGATCGATTATTATCCGCTCGTTTATTTCAATTACAACTGGCTTTTTCACTTTCCATACTCCTCAAAAAAATAATCTATGTGCATTAATTTAGGTCTTTGCTCTCAGTAACAACTTGCCTACTGCCAACTGCCTACTGCCTACT
>SLQE01000462.1 GCA_007131635.1 Bacteroidota bacterium
CGGGAAATAATATTTGATAGAAGTTTGGATGAGCGTGTATGGACGTTACCCCGATACAAAACAACTATATACTACGCCCCCCATTGATTATTAGAAAATTTTAATGTAATTTATACATAAGGATATTTCACACATCGCGACGCCAATATCCTGGCGTTCGCACACCGGGCTGTCAAGATTCTATCGTTTCTTTATGGTAACGACCCCGCCACGAATGCCGGAATCGCGGTTAGCGATGACAGGTACTATATCACAAAATCCTTACATAAATACATATAGCTACAGGATATCAAAGTAAACCGTATTAGTAATTACGGAGCAGGAGGGTGATGGCATGGTAAATCAGATTGATAACAATGTGAAGCAATCATTGTTGGGCGAACTGAATCTGGCGATGAATTACTACTTTCATCAAAATATCGGTGACATTATAAATGATTTGCATTGTCAATCGAGGTCTTTTTCGAATGCTGATCGCGTGGACGCTATTTTGAGAACAATTTATCAAAGCGGGGTGTTATATCAACGTTCCGACAAGATTCTTGTCCAATTACGGAAAGCAGTTGCCAGATTTGTCCACGGTGAATATGGATCGTGTCTGGAATGCGCCGGTGAGATATCACCGTCTCAATTGACGCAGGCACCAACCGGTGAACTCTGTGAAAAATGTTTAGAGAAACGTTACACTCACAACGTTCAGATAGCCGGATTGAAATGAATCGTGTTTCATCAGTTTCCCAAACGCTGGTTGTCATAATATCCGTTCATTACATTCATCGAACGGATTGCGGTTGATCTTTATGCATTCCTCCTTCTTTTGATTTGACATTTCAGTAGTACCTTCTTACTATATATGGTAAACATTTCACGGATATATATTCCGGTCATTCAATGAGTGTTTGTGTATGAAAAGAATTTTCAGTTCGCAGAACCCGATGATTATACATCACATGAAAAACGTACTCGAACTAGAGGGCATAAAAGCAATCATTCGTAATGAGAATCTTACTACTGCTCTCGGAGGTATTCCCGCGACTGAGTGCTGGGTTGAATTATGGATCCTGGATGAGAACAGGGAGGCGGAAGCCCGTGATATTATCCGAAGAAAAAAAGAAGCGGAAGACGTGGCTATCAAGTGGCCCTGGACATGTTCGCGTTGCGGGGAAAGAATCGAAGGACAGTTTACCGAATGCTGGAACTGCGGCGAGTCGAAATTCACATCGAAAAAAAATGATCATCAATAAGACAGGAAAATAAAATGGCACTCCATCCATTGGCCGGTAAAGCGGCACCGAAGGAAATACTTGTAAACATTCCCCGACTCATTGCGTCGTATTATACGCACAAACCCGAACCTGAAAACCCTGCACACCTCGTTTCTTTTGGAACATCGGGACATCGCGGCACATCGACAAAGAGTGCGTTCAACGAAGTTCATATACTTGCAATTGCACAGGCAATATGTGAGATGCGAAAAGAAGAACGGGTATCGGGTCCTCTCTTTTTAGGGATGGACACGCACGCGCTCTCCGAACCCGCTCACGCAACGGCGATTGAGGTCTTCGCTGCTAACGGCCTCACGGTTATGATCCAGGATGGATTGCGTCCTACTCCGACGCCGGTCATTTCACATGCGATTCTCTGTTATAATAAAGATAAAACATCGGGACTGGCAGACGGTGTCGTTATTACCCCTTCGCATAATCCGCCCGAAGACGGTGGGTTTAAATATAATCCGACACACGGCGGTCCGGCAGATACGGCATTAACAAAACGCATCGAGAACAGAGCGAATGAAATTATCAGAAACGAACTCACCGGCGTGAAACGTGTACCGTATGAAAAGGCCGTTCGGTTACCTTCAATTCGTACATACGATTTCGTTACTCCGTATGTTAGCGATCTGAAAAATGTGATAGATATGAGTGCAATAAAATCCGCAGGTCTGAAGATCGGTGTCGATCCGATGGGCGGTTCTGGGATCGACTACTGGGACCCGATTGCGGATACGTACGGTTTATCTATAGAAGTGGTCAATCCACATATAGATCATACTTTTTCTTTTATGACTGTCGATAAAGATGGCAAAATACGCATGGATTGTTCATCACCGTATGCGATGGCAAGTCTGATAAAGCTCAAAGACCGATTTGATATTGCCTTCGGTAACGATCCCGACTACGACAGACACGGCATCGTCACCCGTAGCGCGGGATTGTTAAATCCGAATCACTATCTCGCCGTGGCAATTAATTATTTATTTTCCAATCGTCCCGGGTGGGGAAGAGACGCCGCAATCGGAAAAACATTGGTCTCCAGTTCGATGATAGACCGGATTGCAAAATCGCTCGACAGGAAATTGTCGGAAGTACCTGTCGGCTTTAAATGGTTCGTGGACGGTCTGATCGACGGTTCGTACGGCTTCGGCGGAGAGGAGAGTGCCGGTGCTTCGTTCCTGCGTACCGACGGCTCTGTATGGACGACCGATAAAGACGGTATTATTCTTGATTTGCTTGCGGCGGAGATAACCGCAAAGACGAACCGTGATCCGGGAGAGCATTATGCGGCACTCGAAAATGAGTTCGGAAGTCCGGTATACGAGCGAATGGATGCGCCGGCGAATGCGGAACAGAAAAAAGCCCTGGAAAATCTGTCACCGGATATGGTGAAAGCGTCATCATTGGCGGGTGAACCGATTGTTGCAAAGCTGACAAATGCACCGGGCAATAACGCTCCGATCGGCGGACTTAAAGTGGTAACCGAAAATGGCTGGTTCGCCGCACGTCCGTCGGGTACGGAAGAATTATATAAAATTTATGCAGAAAGCTTCAGAGGAAAAGATCATCTCCTGAAGATCCAGGAAGAGGCACAGGCGATAGTAGGTGTGGCGTTTAAGAGAGGGGAGTAATATCGGGGGAAGAACCAAGTGCTGCCATACTATCACCTCCCCGGGGTTTCATATTGTGACGTTCCGGTGTCCGAAGGACCACTTCGTGGGAACGTCACTACGGACGATATCGAGTTTTTCTTTTTATACTCATTAGCATTTTAATATCTCCCGTTAGGGACATTATATTTGTAAAACCATAATCACACAATCCGATCCCGTCCCGCAGGGACCGAATGTTTTTTTCTTCTGCTCCCAGACGCAACTTTTCCACTCATCATCCGTATAATGTAATTGTTCAACCAACAATAACCGGAAAAATATTAGAGAATAGTTATGGAAACGCTACAAGAGTTGCGCAGAGTTTTGGAAATAAATTTGCATTACACGGGTGGAGCAGGGAAGAGTAAGAATGGAGATAAATCTTCACTTTCTACCGTGAGACAAGAAATCACCAGGTGCAAGAGCAATCTTCGGGTTTTTACCCC
>SLQE01000397.1 GCA_007131635.1 Bacteroidota bacterium
CCACCCCCTAAATTCACCCTCCCCAAACCCACCTGAGGGTGATGAAAATCACCCCTCATTTTGCCGAAATTTATACTAAAACAAACAAAATTACGCAACAAAAAACTGGAAGGTCTCGTATGTTAAGTCAAAACAATCACATCCGGTCTGATGAAGGTAATATCTATCGCGTTACCATTAAAGGTATAGTCGATAGGGAAATGAAAGAATGGTTCGATGGTATGAATGTTCGCCATATAGACGATAAAACCATTCTCGAAGGCAGGATGATCGATCAATCGGAGCTGCAGGGGTTACTGCGAAAAATTCACGACCTTCATCTGACCCTCGTCTCGGTTGAAACTATCACGTAAAAAAGAATAACAGGAGGTAACAATGAAAAGGACAATTATAGCTGTATCAATAGTATTACTTGCTGCAATGAACGTTTTTTCACAGCAGAAGACATTAATCTCGGGCGATGACCTTACTCTCGGAGGCTATTTCAGTCCGGTCGTAAAATTTTCATCCGTGCACGATGACTTGGGTGTGTTTGTCGGTGCGCGCGGCGGACTTATCGTAAATCATTCATTTGCGATCGGGTTCGGCGGATACGGACTCGCCAGCTATGTCGAGGCATTGAATCGCGGTCCGCTCGGCGAAAGATATATGGAGATGGGCTACGGCGGACTGGACATTGAATATATAATCAATCCGAATGATCTTGTGCATTTTTCAGTCGGTACACTGATCGGCGCGGGCGGTATTTTATTTAACGACAGAAGCCAGGGAAGCGAATATTGGGATGAACGCGATCCGGATGTCGATGCGTTCTTTATCGCCGAACCCACAGTCAATGTGGATCTGAATGTCACAACGTTTCTGAAAACCAGTCTCGGAGCGAGTTACAGACTTGTAAGCGGTTTAAGATCGGATGTCAGCAACAATGCCGAATTGAGCGGATTCTCGGCCATGCTGTCGATCCGGGTCGGAAAGTTTTAATACGATCTTCCGGCTGCTGTTTACCGGATCGGGACCGCGATTCACCGATAAAAGAGTTACATAATAATCGATCTGCAGTATATTATAATTAAAAAAGATTTTTTCTATGAAACGAATTATTCCTTCACTTATTTTTATCAGCATCATTATTTCTTCGCTGGCCTATGGTCAATCCAAAGTGATCACGCTGGATGAAGCGATTCACATCGCGCTCGAAAATAACCGGGAGATCGGGATCGCCTCGATGGAAGTACGAAAGTCACGATCCGCCGTCCGTGAAGCTTTCGGCCATGCCCTGCCCACGGTGGACGTGAGCGGTAATTTCTCACATTTTGTCGAAAAACCCAGAATGCCGTTTCCGGATTTCGAGGCACTTCTCGGGAATGCGACATATGCAATTCTCTTTGAAGAAGGAGTGCTTCCCCGCGATGAGGATAAATATAAACCCGTTACGACAAGATTACAGTCGTTTGCACAAACAAATAATTATGAATCACAGGTCCAGGTGACGCAGCCCCTATTTAACTCCACGGTATTCCGCGGTATAGGCGCATCCCGCCGGTACCATAACCTTGCAGAAGAAGAATTACAGCGCACGATCTCATCTGTTATTCTCGATGTCAAGCGTTCATTCTACGCAGTATTACTTACAAAAGAGATGTACGAGATCGCTCTGGCAAGCTTCGGGAACGCGTCGGATAATTATCGGAATGTTAAAGCTGCTTATGATCAGGGTCTGGTAGCAGAGTTCGATCTTCTGCAAGCCGAGGTCCAGGTCGAAAATATCCGGCCGATGGTACTGCAGAGTGAAAATGTATATGTTAATACCAGAGACGGTTTAAAGATTGTTCTGGGACTCGAACAGGACGCGGAAATCGAGGTGGTCGGTGAGATGATATACGATGCCGGAGCGATACCGGATATCGATAACAGCATCGAAGAAGCGTTTCGCGGAAACTATGGCATTAAAGCACTGGAAATAAAGAAAGATGTGGATCGTGCATTTATCGATTATTACCAGTCGGAGTTTTGGCCGGTATTATACGCGTTCGGAAACTATACCTACGCGGGTTCCGATGATAAATTCAGTTTTCAGAACTATTCATCATCGATTGTCGGTGTAACTTTATCTTTCAATATTTTCAACGGCGGTAAAAGCCGTCAGCGCGTTCAGCAGGCGCGGGTAACAATGCATCAGACCGAGCAACAGCTGCTGCACTACAGGGATTATGTCGCGCTGCAGGTGAAGAGTAAGATCAACGATATCCGGAGAGTACAAAGTATCCTCGAAGCGCAGGAAAGAAATGTGCAACTCGCGGAGCGTGCATACGGCATAGCGGTTATACGATATCGCGAAGGGACGGGGAATCAACTGGAAGTGCAGAACGCGGATATCGCGTTGCGCCAGGCACGGACGAACCGGCTGAATTCCGTATACGACTATATCATAGCACGCGCGGAGCTGGATCACCTCGTCGGCAGAATGAATGAGCTCTACATCGATTAATAAACTATGAAATGCCTTCCGCGAAATGTGACGGGCAATGATTTTGTACAAATAATAATCCATTGAGGAATCGAATGAAAACCAACTATATATATTACGCATTGTCGGGAATGGTCGTATTGATCCTTTCGGTGATCCTGAGCGGCTGTTCGCGGCAGGATACAACCGCCCGAAGTATGGAACAGATTTATGAGGAAGACGGTATACCGGTTCGTGTCGATACGGTCAGGTACCAAACCTTTCAAAAAAACCTTGCTTATTTCGCGAGACTCTCCGGTGTAAAAGAGGCGACGAAGAGCGCAGTTATCGGCGGTAAGATAGAACGCATCAATGCAAGAGTGGGAGATCGTGTCGCGGCAAATCAGGTTATCGTTGAAATGGATCAGACAAGTCCGGGCTTTCAGTATGAACAGGCGAAAGCAGCTTATGAGAATGCGGAAAAAACCTATCATCGTATGAAAGCAATGCTCGAAGCCGGCGAAACCGCACAGGCAAACTATGACGGAGCCGAGGCACAGTATCTTGTCGCTAAACGGAATTATGAGACACAGCGGAAATTACTCTTCATCGATGCCCCGTTTGACGGCACGATCGTCGATATAAAAGTGCGCGCCGGTGATAATGTACAGGGAGATACGTATCTGTTTACCGTTGCACAGCTCGATAAAATGCATGCCCGTTTATGGGTCACGGAACAGGAACTGTCTTTGTTGCGCAACGGCATGACCGCAACGACGCAGTTCAATAATAAAATTTACCGCGGCAGAATTACTGAGATTGCTCTCGCTGCCGATCCGTATAAACAGGCCTTCTACGTGGACGTGGAGTTTGAAAATCCGGGCCGCGAATTGAGAAGCGGTATCACGATGAA
>SLQE01000350.1 GCA_007131635.1 Bacteroidota bacterium
ACGTGAGGAAGAACCGATTCAGGTCGGCTCACCTGATGAGGTCATTGCCGCAAAGGAAACGGAGGATACACCCCTCTCCGGTGATGAAACATCGACAGACACGCAGGAAAAACCTCCGGCCGGGGATGAACATGCACCCCCACCACTGATCGAGGAACCATTCGAGGAAGAACCGCCTGATGTTGAAAAGGTCGATGAAGCAATCGAAGATTCCGAACCTTCAATAATTCACGAAACACCGGATATGGATAGAAGCTATACGGATGACGAACTTTTCCGTCCGATCCAAAAAGAATCCGATAAAAAGGATGAAACAACGAAGGGAACAACACGGATAGAAACGGAAGACTATCGTGAGAAGGAAGATCAAACGATAGATCAAGACGATAAGCCGATAGGCGACACTCCGTCCGTAGATGCATTATCCGATAGAGAAATATCCACCGAAGAGAACACCCACGATGATACTTCCCGGCTCGATACCACAGACGATGATCTGCCGGATATATTCCCGAAAAAAGAAAGTCAGGGTACCAGGCAGCCAACGTTACATCCGCTCGAACTCCTTATTGAGGACGACGAACGAAAACGGTTCATAAGAAAATTATTTAACGGTGATACCGCTTACTTCGAAGTTGTCGTTCAGACTCTGAATAAAATTACTACCTGGAAAGAAGCATCCCTTTATCTGGATGAAATATTTTTAGTAAATGGTGTGGATCCCTATTCTACCGATTCGGTAAACTTCACCGACAAGGTATATACCAGATTCAGTCAGAAATCCATGTTATAAATTTCAGCAATACATTTTACGGGATACAATGAAATTTATTGATATTGCTACACTCGATGTTCAGGGCGGTAACGGAGGCAAGGGATGTATCAGCTTCCGCAGGGAAAAATTCGTTCCGAAGGGTGGACCAAACGGCGGTAACGGAGGCAACGGCGGTAACGTAAAAATTCGCTCGGACCGGAACCTTAATACTCTGCTTGACTACCGATATAAAAGTCATTACACAGCAACACGGGGTGAACACGGGAAGGGCTCGAACAAACACGGCAAGCGCGGGAAAGATATAACACTCCGGGTTCCGGTCGGTACTATCATTCGCGACGCAGAAACAGAACAGATCATTACGGATCTAACCGAACACGGCGAGCACATCATTGTAGCAAAAGGAGGACGGGGAGGCAGAGGGAATGCTGAATTTGCTACGCCTACAAACCGCGCACCCAGATATGCCGAGCCGGGGGGCGAGGGCGAGGCGCGGAAAATAATCCTCGAACTTAAACTGCTTGCTGACGTCGGTCTTGTCGGAATGCCGAATGCGGGGAAATCGACGCTGATCTCAAAAATCTCGGCCGCGAAACCGAAGATAGCGGATTACCCGTTTACTACCCTGGTACCGAATCTCGGTATCGTAAAAGTACGTGATTCTAAAACATTCACGGTTGCAGATATTCCGGGACTCATTGAAGGGGCACATGAGGGTAAAGGACTCGGCATTCAATTTTTGCGTCATATCGAAAGGACCTCGGTACTGGCATTTCTCATCGAGGCAACAGATGAAAAACCGAGGGCAACCTTTAAAACCCTTATCGATGAACTCCGGAACTATAATCCGGCCATTCTTGATAAATCGAAACTTGTGGTATTTACAAAAAAAGATGTCGCCGACGAAGAGACAATAGAAAAACTCAACTCGTTTTCAATCAGCAATGATATTCCGACTCTGGTCATTTCTGCTGTCACCGGTGAGGGGATCCGTGAATTTATCGATTGTGCCTGGGAAAAACTTATGCTTGAACGATCTGAAGCAGAATAAGCCTGAAACCGTTATAACAGCATTATGTAAGACATTTTTGCCGGCCTTGCCAATAAATATCTTTTTTCGTAATTTGAGTTGTAGTTATATAATATAACACTGTTCAAATCACCTCACCGGCTGAAATGAAATCGTATATTGTTCTTACTCATAAACAAACAGCTCTCCGGGAGACCCACCTCCTCCCGCAACCCATCATGAGTCAGACAAAACAAATCCGTGTACTATTGAAGAACCTAATCACAACGGAGATTATTTATGGATACTTTTGAACTTATCGAAAAAAACGATCACGAACAAGTAGTCTTTTGCTCAAACAAATTAGTAGGACTGCAGGCAATTATTGCAATTCATGATACATCGCTCGGTCCCGCACTCGGGGGTACGCGGATGTGGACATATAAATCATCGGATGAAGCACTGAAAGATGTGCTGCGGTTATCGCGGGGAATGACCTATAAAGCCTCGGTCGCCGGATTAAATCTCGGCGGCGGTAAAGCGGTCATTATCGGCGACCCGAATAAAGATAAAACGGAAGACTTATTCCGCTTCTTCGGCAGATTTGTCGAGGGACTTGCGGGGCGGTATATTACGGCAGAGGACGTGGGAACCGACGTCGAAGACATGGAATTCGTTCGTATGGAAACAAAATATGTCACCGGTATATCGAGAGCTCTCGGCGGCAGCGGCGATCCGTCACCGGTCACGGCATACGGTGTCTATGTCGGTATGAAAGCCTGTGCACAGGAGCTATTCGGCAACGATTCATTGGAGGGGAAAAAGATTGCAGTCCAGGGTGCTGGGAGTGTCGCACGTTATCTTTGTGATCATCTTGCAAAGGAGAATGCAGAAATATTGGTTTGTGACATATACGAAGATAAAGTAAAAGCAATTGTCGATGCTACGGGTGCAAAGGCGATCGATCACGAAAAAATATACGAGGTCGATGCGGATATATTCGCACCGTGTGCACTCGGCGGCATCGTGAACGACGACACCATCCCGAAATTTAAATTCAAAATCATCGCGGGCGGCGCCAATAATCAGTTGCTCGATGAACACAAACATGCCGAAGTATTGCTGAAAGAAGGAATTCTGTATGCTCCCGATTACGCAATCAATGCCGGCGGTCTCATCAACGTATCCAACGAATTCGAGGGATACAACCAGGAACGCGCGCTGAGACAGGCAGAGACGATATATCAGAGAATTCAGCAAATCATAACTATATCGAAAGAACGAAACATCACAACACATGATGCAGCAAGCCGCCTTGCAGAAGACCGTATCCGGTCGATCAGCCAGGTAAAACAAATTTATTCGGGTGTGTCGAACTTCAGCGGCCGGCTCGGCGAAACTGCAACAAGGAGATAATTCACAAACGACGTGGAGTCCGTACGTATGACGGACTCCACTCTGCAAATATCTACTATGCAATATAAACGACGTCGGGTGCGGGAAAAAACGTTGCAGGCGCTCTATGCACTGGAACTATCGAATGATCCTGTCGATCATATTCTGGCACATACTATAGATCAATTACGGGAGGATAAAGATTCGCACGCGTTCGCCCGTTCATTATTCCAGAAATGCATCAATGCAAAACCCGAAATCGACCATCTGATACGGGAACAAGTTGCAAACTGGGAATTCGAACGCATTGCGCTCATCGATAAATTACTACTCCGTATGACAATCACCGAACTTCTTTTCTTTGAAGATATCCCTCCGAAAGTATCCATTAATGAAGCCATAGAAATAGCCAAACGGTTCAGCACCGAGCAGAGCGGTAAATTTGTAAACGGTATCCTCGATGCTATACTCGAAAGGCTGAAAAAAGAGAACAAACTGCGGAAACGGGGCAGAGGATTAATTGATATTTCGATGCATACCAACCGCGGGAAAGATGACAGAGACAGTACGACGTGAAACATATACCGCCAGCCACCGATACCGAGATACAACCGGCCACACGATTTCAAATATTGATCTGGACTCTCTTCGACCTGGGTAGTAATGCGTTCATCATGCTGATCCTGACCGTAGTTTTTCCGGTATATTTTACTACCGTTCTCGCTGCCGACCGTCCCGATGCCGATTTTCTGTGGGGAGCGGCGTTCAGCATTTCGATGCTCATTGCCGCGATCATATCGCCTATACTCGGCGCCATAGCCGACCATTCGGCGGGAAAGAAAAGATTTCTCCTCTACTTTACGATACTCTGTATCGTTTCTTCTGCGATGCTTTTCTTCGTCGGTGAACATCGGTTGGCTCTCGGATTCGTATTGCTCATTCTCGCAAATATCGGTTTTGAGGCGGGACTTGTTTTTTACGATTCATTTCTGCCTGAAATAACAACCGAACGGAGTTACGGCCGCGTCTCCGGATACGGATTTGCGATGGGCTACGTCGGATCGCTTCTTGCAGTCCTGTGCGCTTACCCCCTGCTCATCGACGGGTTCATTCCGGATAATTATGTAAACATCCGATTAACATTTGTTCTCGCTGCCGTGATGTTCGCGGTATTTGCTACCCCCCTGTTTTTCTTTCTTCGCGACTCTAAAAAAAGCGTGTCACGCTCTGCTCCGTACATCACCATCGGCGTCAACCGCGTTCTGACAACCCTCCGGAATGCCAGACGATACAGTAACATCGGGAAGTTTTTAATCAGCTATTTTATTTATTTCGATGCGATCAATACCGTTGTCGTATTTGCTGCCATCTATGCAACCGTAACGCTCAAATTTACGATTACCGAAACACTTTTATTTTTCATCACCATTCAATCGACGGCAATCGCGGGTTCGATAGGATTCGGCATCCTGGCCGACAGCATCGGCCGTAAACATACTATCAGTATCACGTTAATCATCTGGATCGGTGTTGTCATCGGGGCATTTCTATCGCAGAGCAAACTCACATTCTTCATTATCGGTATGATTGCCGGACTTGCACTCGGGTCCTGTCAGGCTTCCTCACGCAGTTTAATGAGTACAATTCTTCCGTTTCATAAGCGAACCGAGTTCTTCGGCTTTTACTCATTTTTCGGAAAAGCATCGGCAATTATCGGTCCCGCATTATTCGGATTGCTTTCTATGTTTTTCAATCAAAGATGGGCAATATTGTCGATTGGATTCTTTTTCGTCATCGGACTGATATTATTGCAGCGCGTAAAGGAGGAACCGTATTCTGCCGACGGGAGCGAACCGATTGACGCGATACCCGGGGAATATAATAAACCCGAATAGTGTGATGTGTGGAAAACGGTTATAAGCGATTACCGGTCTATGTCATTTCGATCTGCTTCACTATTCTAATCGATCCGTTATCGATCCTGATAAAAATATCCTCGAGATCTTTCCCCGTTACCACGATCCCATGGTTTTTCTGACAAACGACAACCCGGGCGGGGTCGGGAGCGTTGCGAATAACGGAAGCGGTGTCTTCGCCGAGTTCAACCGTGCCGCACGGATATGATGTTTTCGTGGCCGCTACCGTGTGTCCGGACATCTTCGTGGCAGCGTCATCGACCCAGCAGTGCGCGTGAATAATGGCTCCGACGCCGGGGTTTTGAGTGTATATCATCCAGTGTTCGATCGCATCTACCGATACGCGATTCGGGCGTTCAATGTGTTTCGGGATGCTGACAACGATCGAATTATTCTCTATGTTATACCCTGTTACGAGATGTATGTGTTCGCCGATATTTTGCAGATTGGATTTATCCACACCCGAGGCGCTCATCCAGAACGTTTCCGCATCATTCCTCACACTCAGATTACCGTAACTCAAACCTCCCACCCGATATAATCTCCAGAGCTGTCGGAGAGCATCCTCACTTAAAAACTGTTCGATCTTGATGACCGTCGGCAGTAGATCCATTTCATCCAATTTACGTCCCGCGTAATAGAGTTGACGGGTTTTATCAGTCCCGGCAACGAGTTCATCCGGAAGATCGGGAATAAATTCATTATTAATGACAAAACGGGAACAGGCAAGCGGAGCAATCCTTTCATACGCATTATCGAAATAATCGTCTGTCTCCCCATCCCGGAGGATGACACATGGAAATCCCTGTTCAGGCGTTACAAAATACGAGTGCAACTCGTTATTATTCCGCGTGTGATAGATAAGCAGATTGGAAATATTTTTAAGCAGATGGGGATATGCCGTTTCGAGGATATGACCCTGCGGCATTTTACCTTCGAGTATGGATACTATAAATACGCTCTGCGACTTTCGTCGATACGGGCGCGGGACCTCCGCGTCAACCAGATTAAAGATCAATCCTGTCTGATCGTTCGGTGATTCATGATACTCATGACCGCGGCTTTGCATCCGATCATGGACACCTTCCATAAACCAGCGAACCGTATCGGTTTCCGGTTCACCGACAATGGCGTAGCTGAGTTTCGTATTCGTATTGTTTTTCATCTCCTACTCCGTATTTGCAACTTATACATATAATCTTTACATAGTAAGGAAAAACTCGGGAATATACAAACACATTTTCCCTGAGTTCCAAATGTTCTCCGGTTTCATTTTTCATTCAGCCGTTGTAAAACCCGTTTCAGGATCTCATAGACATCCGACTCGGTGAAATGGGTAACGGATTTCTGATCGTCCGAAACGTCGAAGTGTACTTTTTTCCCGTAACTTTGTTCGCTGATGTTCCGAAGTTTCTTTATTTGATCATTTGTTAACTCTCGTTCACCGCCGAGCAACCTGGTATAGAGTGTAATCTGCGCTGCGTGTTCAAGTTTTTCCATTGCAAAATATGCTGCCTGCAATGTTGCACCATAGGTAACCGCGCCATGATTTGCGAGCAGTATAGCATTATGTTTTTGCACAAACGGTCTGATAGATTCCGGCACTTCTTCGGTAGACGGGGTCGCGTACGGGGCAAGCGGTATCTTACCGAGCAGGACAAGTACTTCGGGGAATACGGGCTTATCGAGCGACTGACCGGATGCAGCAAAGGCCGTAGCAAACGTCGGATGAGCATGAACAACCGCATTGACATCCGGCCGTTGCTCATAAATGAACAGATGCATTTTCAGTTCAGTCGAAGGTCTCCCCACACCGTTCAACAGATTTCCATATCGATCGACCTCAACGATATCATCGACGGTAACATCCCCTTTATGGACGGATGATCTTGTCGTATAAAATGTTCCGTTCTCCGTCCGTACACTGACATTACCATCCGTAGCACTGATCATATTTTTCTGTGCGATACGATGGCACACCGAAACCATCTCTTCTTTTATCGATATATCGCTGGAAGATGACATCAGATTGAATCCATAATCTCTATGGCTATCCGGTATTGTTTAAAAGGCGGGAGCATATACGCGCCGGCAACCATCTGTTTTGCCTCGCGTAAAAAATCCGCGGCAATCTGTACACCCAGGGCCGCACTATTTTTACCGGCTGTTCTGAATTTCTCACGCACCGAGTCCGGTATATGAATACCCGGGATCTCGTTATGGAGGAACTCTGCGTGACGGTAGCTTCGAAGCGGCATGATACAGACCATAACGGGAATCTTCAGATGTTCAATTTTCTTTATAAATGCCTCCATCGTGTGAACTTCGAGCACCGGCTGGGTAAATATAATCTGTGCTCCCTCTTCAACCTTCCGCTCCAGTTTCTCAAATTCATAGTCAATATCATCCGCAACGGGGTTCGCGGCACATCCGATCAAGAAATTGGTTTTCGTGCCTATCGGATTACCCATAAGATCGCGGCCTTCATTAAAGCGTTTAACAGCTCGAATTAATCCCACCGACTCGATATCAAAAACCGATGTCGCGTGGGGATAATCACCGATATTCGCCGGATCACCTGTTATAACCAGAATATTTTTCAATCCGAGTGCGTGACATCCCAGGAGATCCGACTGGAGACCGATCATATTCCGGTCACGGCAGGCTACATGGGTTATTGCTTCCATACCCGTTTCGGATTGTACCTTATGAGAGATAGCAAGGGGTGACATCCGCAATCTTGCCCGTGCACCGTCCGTAATATTAACCGCATCGATACCGTTTTTTTTTAGATAGGTCGCACCTTCAATCACACTGCTCATATCAAGTCCCCGCGGGATATCAAGCTCAACGCTTGTCAGAAATTTTTTTTCTATGTTTTGCGCAAATAACGACCTCTCGGTTTCGGGTTCTTCCTGTATTTTCTCCGCATCCGGTTTTCGTCCGCGAATTTCGATATCCAGTGCACCCGGTTTGGCATACGACACAGCTTTTTTAATTTCCCTGATATGAGCCGGAGTGGAGCCGCAGCATGCACCGATCATGCGTACCCCTGCCTCAACGAGCTGTTTTGCATACATCGCAAGGTACTCCGGTGTTGTATGATAGACAGACCGTCCGTCCCGCAGCGTCGGGATACCCGCCGCAGGCTGCGCGGACATAATCACACCCTCCTGATACATAGATTTAATAATGCCAAACATACGTTGAGGTCCGACCGTACAATTCGCGCCCACTACATCGACCCCTTGTTTATGTATATGCTCAACCACGTCGATTGGGAAATTACCCGAAAGAATGGCTCCGTCTTCGGAGAAGGCTTTCTGGGCTATGAGGGGCAGGTCGGTTATTTCTTTTACCGCCTTTATTGCTATGTCAAGTTCATTCAGACTGACGAACGTTTCCAGCATGATAAGATCGACACCGCCTTCAACAAGTGCTTCGACTTGTTGCTTGAAGCAATTTAGCATTTGCCCGGTTGTCACCTTCCCTATCGGTTCGAGAAGTTTGCCTGTAGGTCCGACCGCGCCGGCTACATAAACAGTTTTATTCTCATGCTCTTCGTAATAGCGGGCAACCTTTCCGGCAATCTCAACTCCCTTTAAATTGATTTCAAACACTTTATCCTGCAGGTAGAAATCGGAAAGTCGATACATATTGGCACCAAAGGTATTCGTCTCGATAATCTCGGCACCGGCATCTACGTATTCTTTATGAATGCGTTCCACAATATTGGGATTTTTCAGATTCTGGATATCATGAGGACGTTCCGGATATTCATAGAGATCAAGCAGTGTCCCCATTGCACCATCGCAAATTATTAATCCCTCTTTCAATCTATCGCGGAACGGTTTTTTCATAAAGTCGTTATATTTTCCTGGAAGCACAAAGTTTTTTATAAGGGAAGATTATATTATAAGTATATCTTTAATTTAATGCAAATTATGCGTATATTTGAAGACATTTTTATCTAATAAACAATACGTATTATTATTTCATTCATTATGTGGAGATCCAAATTATGAAGATCGGTCGATTTATAGCACTTGTGCTTATGCTTGGTATTTTTTGGGGTTGCGGTTCCGATGCACCTGAAGAAATTATGGAGTGGCATAATTACGGAGCTGAAATTACAGAAACCGACATTATGAAGGTATCCGAAGCCGTTGAACAAATTAATGATTTGACGGATAAAACAGTGGTTCTCGAGGGGACCATCAAACAAGTATGTCAATCGCGCGGTTGCTGGATGGTTGTCGAAGATGCCGGAAAATCGGTCCGTGTAAGATTTGTAGATTACGGATTCTTTGTACCGTGGGAATCTGCGGGGAAAAAAGTACGAATGCAGGGCACTGTTAAAATCGACACCGTTAGTGAAGAAACGGCACGTCATTGGGCTGAAGCATCGGACGATCCCGATGTAAAACCCGAAGATATCCACGGTGACCAGGAAGTGTTTATGATGATGGCGACAGCTGCTGCTATAGAGGGAGGAACTCCTGTTTCGCCCGAACAACAGGCAGTTATAGACGGAGAAGATGAGCACGACCACGAACACACACATTAAAAGAGATTATCATATTCGTACTATACAACCCGCCCATAAAGCGGGTTTATAGTACGAATGAAAATTGTGGAGAGTATTACTATTGAGGTACCCTTACCTTATCCAACCCGAAATTAATCCAACCGGTTTTTTATATTACATTTTGCTTATTTGAAGCACCACGTTTATCCGGTTTAATGTCTTTCTGCTAATCATGAATTCTTCAAAATACACATCTTTCCGCTCGTATAAGCATTCGTGTGATACAGAGCACAGTAATAGACGATCACTGATTGGTATCCTCCTTTCAAAATGGCAGCAAATTTATTGCCGGTGACTTGAAGAAGATTACAATTTGCTGTATTTTGACACAGATACCGTTGTGAGGCTATTGCAGCGAACTATCAAATTAACATCCGGGAAAAAAGATTGATTATATAGTAATTGTTTTTAAAGGAATGTGGGGCAACCTGGATTAAATCTTTATATATAACTGTTTTGCCACCAACCAAATATGTATAGGAGAATCTTTATGAAACTTGACAAACGCTATTATCTTGTATTTACTATCGTATTACTTCTCTTTCTGTCGCAGACGTCGTTTTCACAACTCGTTCCTGAGAATCATTACATCGGTCCATCCATTGGTCTTTCTTTCCTGGGGTCGGTACCCGAATTCGGAGCAAACCATGAATATATAATGCAGATTGAAGATATCGGAATGATCGGTGTCGGCGGTATATTCAGGTACTGGAGCTATCGGACAGCCTGGTGGAGTTATACAAATATCGTTTTAGGAGCACAGGGGAATTATTATTTCGAGTTCGATAATGAAAAAATATCTCCTTTTGTCGGACTCGTTTTTGCTTACTACGGCGGAAGTGTGAAGTGGAGAGGGAGCGGTGACACATGGACATCCCCGGGTCATGGGGGATTATATCTTGCAGGACAGGCCGGTGGCAGATACTGGCTTTCACCAACCATGGCACTGAGCGCCCGATTTGGTTTTGGAACGTTGAGCTATTATGCCCTCACCGTTGGCATTGATTTTCAGTTATAATAAAATACAATAAACCTTACTAATACACAAAAGCCCCGTTATACGACGGGGCTTTTGTGTTATTTTAGTATGCACCAAAATGAAACATAATTACTTCCGGCGGGTTATGATATGGGAATCGGTATTGAAGTACATCAGTTTGAAAATAAAATAATAGAATCACTCGGCATTGCCTGGGTTCACATAAAAGTGTGCGAGTTGGGAAATCAGAAAATAAAATTCCGTTATCCGCGTATCCCGGCTAAAAAGTACTATAAAAAATTAGGGGTGCAGGAACATGTATCCATAGATTTAAACGGAAAGAACGGGGCTCTTCAGATAGACCTGGACTTTCCCGTTCCCGGCGACCTTCTAAACAGATTCAATATAGTAACCAATTATGGCACTCTTGAACATGTGAACAATCAATATCAAGCATTTAAAAATATGCATGATGTTTGTGAAATAGAGGGAATTATGATACACTCATTTCCACCAGCCGGGCATTGGGAAGGACATGGAAGATATTATTATAGCGAGAAATTTGCAGAACAACTTGCACAGTCCTGCGGCTATGAGATAATCGGTGAAATCACGAGAGTAGCAAGAGGTGGAGAAAAAGGACACGACCTCATTATGGCAGCTTTTAAAAAAACAACCACCGATTTCATCGATCAACAAACCTTTTTAAAATTAGAATACGAGGATACGAAGGACCTGACGACAACAGGAAATTATACTCAAAGAAAGAGAAATATTCTTAACCGGCTTTTTAACAAAAATCCATAAAGATGAACAAATTCAGTTAATTCGAGTTTGATCCATAACCCGCGTCCGCGAACTTATTATGAAACATCGCATCGAGGTAAATTCCGATATTTGTCACGGAAAACCAATCATTCGTGGCACACGAATTATGATCCGTAATATCTTAGGTTCATTAGCCGACGGTGAATCAATTCAGGACATTATTAAAAATTATCCTGAGTTGACCGTCGAAGATATTGAGGCAGCCATTGCATACGCAATCGAGCTGGTAGATGATACTCAACTGAGCATCAAAGCTTCCTGATGGTCAAAATACTACCTGAAAGTTATCCGGTTAAATTATGGGAGAAAGCTTCTATTGTAGTCGATATACACAAAATTCGCTATCAAAGAAGATGACATAAATTATGGAATTTTCCACCACTGAACGGGGGATAATCCACCGGTCAATGGTGGCTTTTTCACATATAAATGACCCTATATGTGGTTCGATAAACCATTATAGGCAAGATATCAGAAGCCCTTCGGGTCAGTCCGAAGCTTTTTCTTTCCGACGCCCGTCAGATTGGTTACTCGTAAAACCGCTATTAACCGATAGCAACCGTAATGAACCGGGTAATCACCCGATCACCTTCTCAATCCGCTCGAACGCCCAATCAAGTTCTTCTTTCTTAATAATGAGCGGGGGCGCGAAACGAATAACCGTATCATGCGTTTCTTTGCACAACATCCCTTCATCTTTTAACTTCTCGCAATACGGACGCGCTTTTTCGGTTAATTCGAGTCCGATCCATAATCCGCGTCCGCGCACTTCTTTGATCTTCGGACTCTTTATTGCTTTCAGTTTATTCAGAAAATATGTACCGAGTTCGGCGGAGTTTTCAGCGAGCTTTTCTTCAAGTATGACTTTGAGCGCAGCACGCGCTATCGCGCAGCCAAGCGGGTTACCGCCGAATGTACTGCCATGCTCTCCCGGATTAAACACACCGAGCACCTCTTTTTTGGATAACACGGCCGACACCGGATAAAAACCTCCCGACAGCGCCTTGCCTATTATAACGGCATCGGGTTGAACATCTTCATACTGAAAAGCAAACATCTTACCCGAGCGGCCCAGTCCCGATTGAATTTCATCGAGAATAAATAACACATTGTTCTTCCTGCAGATATTGAATGCATCGGTGAGAAAACCGTCCGGAGGAATAATGATGCCTGCCTCTCCCTGGATTGGTTCGACGAGGAACGCCGCGGTATTCGGTGTGATCGCTGCTTCGAGCGCCTTCGCATCACCGAACGGAACCACCTTAAAACCGGGTGTGAACGG
>SLQE01000323.1 GCA_007131635.1 Bacteroidota bacterium
ACTTCCGGATGAAATCGCATGAAAATTTCGATTTTTATCTCATAAATTCTTCTTTGCGTATAGTGGTTTGAATATGGGTGGTAAGAATACATTTTGTGTTTATTTCATCTTCTATGGTATAATACGAATGGGTAAAATTCATAAATCAGAGGGGAAAACCCGATATTGCATGCACTGACGTTCCCACGAAGTGGTCCTTCGGACACCGGAATGCCAAAATGTAAAAACCCCGACGCGTCGGGGGGGATAGTTTGGTAGTAGCACCACGATCCCCTAACCCGTAACCAAACCCCAAGGGGTGGCATTTTAATGTAATTATCGCGAACCTTGCGTAATATATTATTGATCAAACTTATAATGCCGTATGATCGCGGTATAAAAATGTTCGAGCGCTTTAAATTTAGCAGCATTCAAAACGGTAATATCGGTACTCACACCGGCGCGTTCAGAAAGCAATTCTTGTAAATATTACAAGAAAAATACCTTAAACAGAGGATTGCTTTTATTGCGGACATTCGGTATTATTTACGAGTCCTAATAAATTCGATACTAATCTGGAGTTATTATGTCTATCGGTTCTCTTCGTGTCGGTATCCCCTCGCCAACGGCAGCTTCGCTCGGCAAATACGGCGATATACCGGTCAGCTTATATACCGGCACACCGAACATCGAAATTCCATTGTACACGGTACGTGGGAGGACTCTTGAACTTCCCATTACACTTAGATATCACGCTTCCGGCATCAAGGTAGAGGAAATAGCAGGTTGGGTAGGATTGGGGTGGTCATTGGATGCGGGGGGTGTGATAACGAGAACGGTAAAGGGATTGCCATCTGATTCAACGCAGGGTTATTTAAACACCGGACATCTTATAGATTCGATAAATTGGAACAATGATTCCGAAGTTTACTCGTATATAGAAGACGTAATAGCCGAAGCCGCAGACCCCGAACCTGACATCTTCTTCTATAATTTTGCAGGACGGTCCGGACGGATTATACTCGGTCCGGGAAACACCTTCCGTGCAATTCCTCACCAAAAATTAGACATAAAAATAGAGCGTGATTATGTTAATATTTTCAATTACAATATCTTCCAGATAAAAAAATGGACCATTATTGTCGAAGACGGAACGACTTTTACTTTTTCTGAACTCGAACCTTCGCGCGATACATCGGTCCAACCAAGCATACCGGCACATGTTTCAAGCCGGTATCTGACAAAGATAACGGACCCCAATGGTACCGATGAAATAACTTTAACTTATGTAGACCAGGATCCACTTGAAGTAACACATGTAATGCATACGGTCGAGGAAAAATTTACGTTTTTATCAGCCGGATGTTTTTTCCCTGGGACTCAACACACATCGGTTTTCGTTCACCGGCCGAAGAGACTCAAATACATTAAATCAAAGTTTGAAGAGGTTGAGATAGGTACTTCTAAAAGAGAAGACGCCCTGCATCATCAATCGCACGCAGAACAAGAGCACAAAATAGATTTTATCCAGATAAAAGAAGCGCAGGAGTTGGGCGCTAATGTAAAGAAGAGATACAATTTTACGTATGAATATTTTAATCCTCTTTCCGCCGGCGCGAAACGACTAAAGTTGAAATCTATCAAAGAAGTAGGCGATGACGGTATTTCGGAAAAACCTGAATATCATTTCGATTATATCGAATCTCCATCCTTACCTGACCGGCTGAGTAAAGCGATAGATCATTATGGATATTTTAACGGTAAATCGTCGAACAATTCACTGATCCCTGAAATGATAATAAAAGTAAACGACACTCATTATTATTATGAGGGAGCAGACCGTAATACTTCTGAAGAACACATTCTTTCAGGTTTGTTGTGTAAGGTACGGTACCCGACTCAAGGCACCGTGGAATTCGAATACGAACCGCATGATTTTGGTAAAATTGGCTCAACTCCGGTACAATATCATAAAGGACCGATGAATTTTGAATATGGTGTGGCGATAGGAGGAGAGAGCGCTCAAAATCCTATTATTTCAGACACACCTATTGAAATACTATCGGCATCGAATGAGAAAATTCCCGTACGTATAAAAGTCGATATATTGCTCGGGCCCGGCATTGGGGATAATACAGATTGTCAGGGTTATTGTGGGAAAGTAGAATTGCGGGATCCCGCAAATACTATAATAGAAACATACGTTGAAAATACCGACAAAGTCCTGTTATTGGATGAGGGTACCTATACACTAAGGGCATATTCGCATCAGATGGATACTGCTGCAGAATGTTCAGCGCGATGGAATAATATTATAGAAACGAAGACACGAATAGGCGGAGGTATCCGGGTCAAAAAAATCATTAAAAAAGACGGGATAGGCAACGAGTACATAAAGCAGTACAGTTATAAACTTTCTGCGGATCCAGATCGTTCAAGCGGCGTTTTAGTAAACGAACCGCGTTATCATTATCTGGGGGCGTTTGCAAACTGCGCCTATATATCAAGATCGGGTATGTCGCTTGTGGCGCCGGGGATTACGCAGGGAAGCCATGTCGGATATAGCGAGGTAAAAGTTACTTATGACAATAACGGCATAAGCGGACATACTTTGCATAAGTTCAGCGCTGCGGATACGATTCCCGATGTGTTCGATGGTACACTCGATGAATTTTGGCCTTTTGCGAGCAGAACCGGCAAAGATTGGAAACGCGGCGATGAAATAGAAACCATCACGGCGAATAACAATAATGGTCCCGTCGAAAAGATAGAAAATTTCTATCAATCGTATGACGATTTCCCGGAACCGCCGCCCGAAAGCTTGAAAATTTTCAATGCAGTAACGGTAAAAGCGAGTCCAACAAACCAGGATAACCAAAGATTATTATACTTTAAAAGGTATGAAGTCATTTCTGCGTGGAAACATCCGTTATATGAAAAAATATATCGTTATGATCAAAACTCCTCTAATCCTGTTGTAATTTTAAAACAATATTTTTATGAAAATGCTAATCACCTCCAGCTCACCAAAACCGAGGAAACGAACTCCGACGGCGCCAAAAGAATTACGCGAATGCAATACCCTGAGGATTATCCGAATACAAGCGGTTCTTCTTCTAACGCTGTGGTAAAAGCCCTCCACCAATTAAAAGAAAAACACATTCAAAATGCCGTTATCGAGCGGGGCGTGTTCGAGCAAAAACCGGGGGATGTGCTGAAAGCAATATCGGGAGAGCTGACACTTTATAAAGATTTCGGATCGACAACTCCACGACCGCTGCCGGAATTCAAACGGTTACTCCGCGCTGCAAATCCTATTTCTTCGTTCAATATGTCGACGTCAACAACGTCCTCTTTTTCATACAACGGAA
>SLQE01000374.1 GCA_007131635.1 Bacteroidota bacterium
GATCACCGAGCATAAAATTCTGAAATTATTACACCGGTATATGCAGGATCGTACCGCATTGTTTATTACACATCGGCTGACGGGCATGGATCGCTTCGATCAGATACTCGTTATGGACAGAGGTAAAATTATTGAGCGGGGCAACCACGACGAGCTGTTGCAGCATAAGGGCTTATATAAACAAATGTATGCACAGCAGCAGAATTTGCTCACGGCAGATGTTTAAGAAAAAATATTGCCTTCTGCATTTGAATTTCACCTCCTCAAAACCTATATTTTATCACGACAATCCCGTTAAGATGTATTAATATTTGACACCACCTTCTCCACAGTTTCTGTCGGGCTGACGATACGGGATACATAATAACATTATAACAGTTATATGTATTCCTATGAAACCCGGTACCAAACATACTTCTCTTCTGCATTACTATAAAGAGATCTTTTTCGATCTTTTGAGACCATCGATCAATGACGATATACTCGTCGAATTGCAACAGGCAGTCGATGAATTCAACCTGTATGTCAACGGAGATCGCTATTGCAACAGCCGAAAATATCAGGCATGGAAAAAACGATACGCGGCAGCCGGTACCGATATCGGATTAAGGATCCGGCAATACTTTTATATCCTGCGGGGAAAATCCATCCAAAAATCATTGTTGTATTCTTTCTTTCGGTTTTATCGTAACGGTGAAAAAGTAATCGATGCATATAACCGGCAATTTGTGGCAGGGGAACTCTCGGCGTGTTCGACGTTTTTCGATACGATCGAAAAATACCCGCTCGATAAAAGACAGCAGGAGGCGGTCGTGCACGACGAGGATCGTAACCTCATTATCGCGGGTGCAGGGACCGGTAAAACAACAACGATTGTCGGGAAGTACGCATACTTGATCGAACGGCTTCAAACCGATCCGGAAACGATTTTGCTCCTCGCGTTTACCGAAAAAGCTGCCGCGGAAATGCGCGTCCGTATTCAGGAGCGAATGAAAGAAGTGCTCGATAAAGACGTTGAGATTAACGCGAAAACCTTTCACAGTTTAGGATTGGGGATACTGACCGAAGTTTTCGATTATAAGCCGGATCTGGTCTTCGACTCCGAGGTAAAGCTCAGAACCTTTATGCAGGAAGTCTATGAAGAACTGACGGTGGATGAACAGTACCGGAATTATTTCATCGAATATCTGGTCGAATATCTGAAGCCGTACAAACCGCCCGAAGCATTCAGCTCGAAGGGAGAATATATCGAATATATACGCGCGAACAACATTATTTCACTGAAGCGCGAAGAGTTGAAGAGTTATGAAGAGGTAGAAATTGCGAATTTCCTCTTTCTTCACAATATCGATTACCGATACGAAGAGCCGTATAAATACAAAACCCGCAGCAGAGAATTCCGGCAGTACAAACCCGATTTTTATTTACCCGAATACGATATCTACATCGAACACTGGGGTGTCGACAAGAACGGCTCGGTTCCCGATTGGTTTGGAGCGAAACAGGATCAAGCCGCAACCGATGCCTACCAGTCGAAAATGGAATGGGCAAAGAGTTTACACAAGCAGTATAATACGAAATTAATCGAGACGCATTCTTACGAAAAGAAAAGCGGCGTGCTGATAAAAAATCTGAAGGAAAAACTTAAGCGGTACGGTGTGTGCATCGAACGGAAAAGCGACGCCGAAATCCTGAAACACTTTGAGGATGCGAAAGAGATCCCGTTGCTGATCAATCTGATTTTGACGTTCCTCAATTTGTATAAATCAAACATGTATACCGACCGTGACGTCCTCGACCGAATGCCAAAAGATCAACAGGAGCGAACAGCCTCTTTTCTCAGGATTTTCAAGCCGTTCTATGAACGGTACGAGCAATATTTGCAGGAGCATGAGTCGATAGATTTCAACGATATGATAGCGAAGGCGGCGCAGTACGTACGTGAAAATAAATTTGTACACAGATACGCATATATATTGATAGATGAGTTTCAGGACATATCCTCGGGACGATACCGGTTCGTAAAGGCTTTGCTGGATCAGTCCCCCGACACAAAATTATTTTGCGTCGGCGACGATTGGCAGTCGATTTATCGGTTTACGGGATCGGATGTAACGATCATGACCAACTTTGAAAAATATTTCGGTTACGCGCATAAAATAGTTCTCAATAAAACATACAGATTTAACGATAAAATTCTGCGCGTATCGAGTGATTTCGTTCAGAAAAATCCGTCGCAGATAAAAAAGAAGTTGAAGACCGACTATCTTGTGCGCGAAAATCCGATTGAAATTATATACACCGAAATGAAAATCGAAGAGTCGGAGCTTTTAAAAGTTTGCATCGATTTCAACAAGCAGGCGGAGAGGAAGGGTACAACGGCATCAATGTTTATCATCTCGCGATATAATTTCAATAAGCCGGACAATATCGAAGAAATACAAAATGCCTGTCCGAACCTCACCATCGAAGCGATTACGGCCCACAAATCGAAAGGACTCGAAGCCGATTATGCGATCATTAAATCGGTTGTGTCAGGCATAGTCGGATTCCCCTGCGGCATGACCGACGATCCGATCATCACGTCGTTATTATCGGAGCCGGAGCGATATGATCACGCCGAAGAGCGCAGATTATTTTACGTCGCAATGACACGTGCGCGGGATAAAATGGTGATACTGAGTTCGAACATCAAACCGTCTCCGTTTATCCGGGAGCTCGATCCGGCCGGTTTATCGAATAAACCATGTCCCGATTGCTTGACCGGAGTGCTGGTTAAGAAGTCGGGGAAAAGGGGGGATTTTATGGGGTGTACGAATTATCCGTATTGCAGGTATACGGTGAATGTGAGGGGAGAGCACTGAAAGACTAGATCAATCTATGTCGAGGTGTGTTTCAATCGATCTGCGATCCATATTTTAATGATCGATTGTCTGGTCACGCCCAATCTTTTTGCTTCTTTATCGAGTGATTGTACCATCCATACGGGAAAATCCACGTTTACACGTTTTTGTTCCTGTCCGTGCCGTTTGGCATTTGCAACGTCAAGATATTCGGATATATCTTCGTTTCGGTCAAACTTTT
The DNA here is from genome assembly GCA_007131635.1 of Bacteroidota bacterium. Classification (GTDB taxonomy): domain Bacteria; phylum Bacteroidota; class Ignavibacteria; order T3Sed10-11; family T3Sed10-11; genus T3Sed10-11. The sequence goes on from SLQE01000374.1 coordinate 3,085, forward strand.
TATCGAACTCTTCAGCTTTTATATATTTCTTTTTCATTTTCTCTCGACCTCCTGACAGAAATCAATCTTATTTTGTTGCTTCGATAGGTATATATCGCCGACCAGTGACTATTATCAATTTTTGCTATTAATAAATACCTTGGCTCATCCAAGTACCTCGTGGGGATTTCAACCCGATCGGGATCAAGCCATAATTGTTGTGCTTCAATAAAATCAATTCCGTGTTTATATTTATTTGATTTGCTCTTGTTTTCATCATAGTCAA
>SLQE01000447.1 GCA_007131635.1 Bacteroidota bacterium
ACGTAGGACCGGCGATATTTTATGGGATACTTATAATCATTGCGACCGGAACGCCGGGTGATCGTATACCGTCGATAGAAATTCCGGGACTGGACAAAGTGGTGCATTTTGGCATGCATTTTCTCTTTGCAATGCTTGTTCATCGTGCATTTCTGTATCACGCGAACGGGATAATACGAAAATCGAACACACTTTTATTAACGGTTCTATTCGTATCACTATTCGGAATTATCGTTGAGTGGTACCAGACTTTTATCCCGATGCGGAATCCGACTATCGGTGACGGAATTGCCAATATCTTAGGCGCGGTTGTGTATATGGTGCTCTATCTCGTCGGATTATCACGTTTTTGGCCCGAAAGCAGTATACGCGAATTACGGAACTAATGATAAGTGGCTGTGTTATAAATTACGTGGACATTATTTATAAAAAAGATTTGACAAAACTGACGAATATTGATATATTTCATAAAATAACTATGTAACTCCATTTGAAACGGGAGTTGGTGCCTATGACAAAATTAAAAAGAGGAAAAATTCCTGAGGAAGACCTGAGGCTCAAGTATCCAAAAGTGCTTGAAATCAGTCTGATTATCGCAATAGCAATATTTATTATAGCATTCAGATTTCTTCCGCAATGGGATGGGCCGCAGGGAATCGTCGCACAAGATCAGGAGCTTGTTGATCTCGAAGATATCGATATCACCAGACAGGAAGAGAGACCGCCTCCACCGCCGCGGCCGCCGATACCTATCGAGGCACCCGGTGATGATTTAATAGATGATCTCGATTTCTCGTGGAGCGAACTTGATATGTTTGAAGATGTTCCGCCTCCGCCGCCTCCAAAAGATGAGGAACCTGAAGAGCAATTTTTCCTGGCGGTTGAGGAGATGCCCGAAATCATCGGTGGCATAGAATCGATTCAGAGGCGTGTCCGTTACCCCGAGCTGGCAAAAAGAGCCGGTGTGGAAGGTACCGTATACATATTTGCCTTTGTTGATGCCAACGGGAATGTTGTACGAACCGAAATTGTAAACGATCCCGGTGCTGGCCTCGGTGATGCCGCCGCCAGTGCTGTTGCGGAAGCTAAATTCCGACCGGGACGGCAACGCGGTCAACCGGTACCGGTGCGGATTTCAATCCCGGTACATTTCCGGTTAGCACGATAAAAAAAAGTTTTTGAAGCCCCTTATCGAAAAATATAAGGGGCTTTTCTTATCAAATGGAAATAGAACTACTTCTCTTATTCATCCTTACATTATTTCTCAGTTCGTTATTTTCCGCGTCGGAAATAGCGTTTATAGTCGCTAATAAATTGAAAATTGAAGTTCGGGCGCGTAAAAAAGTGACAGGGGCACAAACCACTCTAACCTTTACCAAAAAACCCGAACGTTATTTTTCCACCTTGCTGGTGGGAAATAACATCGCAAATGTTGCATGTTCATCCATAGCAACGGCACTTTTCGGCTTGTATCTCGGATGGGGAGAGTTTACTATTCTTATAGTCGTTTCGTTATCCCTTCTTCTTGTCGGTGAAATAATACCTAAAACCGTTGCGCGTGATATAGCAGACTCTGTCGTTATCCTGTTTGCACTTTTTATACGAATAGTCAGGTTATTGCTTTATCCGCTTGTCTGGCTATCCGAAAAGGCATCGGCTTTGCTGCTTGCTTTCTTGCGGGTCGACACGAATGATGTCAAACATTTTTTTTCCCGCAGCGATATTAATCAACTTATCCGGGAAAGCAGTGAAAGCGGTGAAGTCGATACCGAAAACGGTACAATGCTTGTAAAAGCAATGTCCCTTGCCGATCAAAAAGTACATGAAGTTATGATACCGCGCACGGAGATTGTTGCCGTGGATCAATCATCGACGTTGCAGGAAGTCATTCGCGTATTCAGGAGATCCGGTTATTCCAGACTACCGGTTTATAAAGATACACTCGATCAAATTGTCGGTGTGGTGTATGCGCATGATCTGTTCCATCGGCCGAGGAGTTTAAAGAATATAATTCGGGAAGTTCTGTTCGTCCCGGAATCTAAAAATAGTGCCGACATGCTCCGTGAATTCAGGCAACGGGGTATTACGATAGCAATTGCGGTTGATGAATATGGGGGCACCGCAGGGCTGTTGACGACCGAGGACGTCATCGAAGAACTCGTCGGGGAAATTCATGACGAGTACGATGTCGAAGAGATTATTTGTGAAAAAGTAAATGAAACAACGTATACGTTAAGCGGTCGGGTTGAGATAGATTATATTCATGAAAAATACAATATTTACGTCCCGACGGGTGATTACGAGACTGTCGGTGGTTACGTCATGCATACGGCCGGGACCATCCCCACGGAAGGCGAGGTTGTGCGAACCGATCTCCATACAATAACCGTCTTAAAAGCAACGAAAAATAAAATTCAGCTTGTACGCCTTGAAATAAAGAATCAGGGGAGGGTTCCCGTTGACTAAGATACTGATCATTTCATTTCTCCTGTTTGTCTGTGGCTTCGTACCGTCTGCGGATACCGATATGCGGTACTTCCAGCCCCTTGTCTCTTCGGAAACCGCGGATGTTGTAGTGAACTTTACCGGCGACTGTGTTTTTACGAATCACTTCGAAAGACATATCGGCGATGATATAGCGAGTGTCTTCAGAGATATTCCCTGGTTCCGTCAGGCGGATATTAACATGATAAATCTTGAACACCCGGTAACGACCTTTACCGAAGAGGAAGAGAAAGAATTTACATTCAAAATGGACCCCGGGTATCTTGAGCTGCTTCAGACGGAAAATATCAATATTGTCAATGCAGCCAATAATCATATCTACGATTATGGGATTCGCGGTATCGATGATACGATGCATTATCTCGATTCGATTCATGTCGCTTATGTGGGTATCGGAAAATCCTTGCAAGAGGCGAGGGAACCTGTTATATTTACCATCAAAGGAAAGCGGCTTGGTTTCTTAGGCTATTTTGGCGGAGCGGGACAGTTTGCAGCTACCGATACGACATCCGGAATTGCACCGCGATATCCGACATATATACTGAGTGATATTCGTAAACTCAAACCTGATGTGGATTTTGTAATTGTGTCTTTCCATTGGGGTGTTGAAAACGAGCGTTACCCTGAGGAATGGCAGGTAGGTTTAGGTAGAGCATGTATTGACGCGGGGGCGGATTTGATCGTAGGGCACCATCCCCACATATTACAGGGTATTGAACGATACAAGGACGGGGTGATTGCCTACTCGCTCGGTAATTTTATTTTTGGCGGACATCATCGACCGGTTCATGATACAATCGTTTTACAAGTCTTGTTCGGGGAGCATATAAGCATACGTCCGATACCGGTTCGCATACAAAGATGGCGGGCACTTCCGCTAAGCGGAGCCGCTGCGGCCGCAGTCCTTGATACGTTGCATGTGTATTCACACGATAATCAACAATGCTTCTTTGAAGAATATCGATTGCATGGGGAAAAGCACCAGACAAAATAAATCTACAGAAAATCTCGACACGATACCGATAGCCGTTATTCATTGCACAAGCCGTACCGTGCATTATGCGAACAAAACGGCAATCGACTATTTCGGTAAAAAGCGTTCTTTTCCGCTATCTCTCGGCGATTATTTGGGAAACGATGCAGCACGGCGAATACGCCGGTTGCTACGGTCAAAAAATAAACACGACGATGTCGTCGGTATCCGGGAGAAGGTATTCAACGTCAGGACCGGAAACATATTGCAGAAACCGAACCGCCATGAGCTGTATCTCACCGATATCACCGGGATGCATCGGAAGTTCGTGGATGAGAAAGAAGAGTTTAAAGTATTTCAGAATATTGTCGATAGCTCGGAAGACGGTATTAGTCTGGTGGATAAAGACCGTCTATTATTCGTCAACAAAAAATTTCTCGACTTATTCGGATATACCTCACCAAAACAACTGATCGGAAAACCCCTCACAATCCTTGTGGCTCCGGAGGATCAGGAGCGCGTTTTATCGACAAGCAGTGCCCGGCAGCTTGGAAGCGACGTGCCGGTGCTGTATGAATTTAAAGGGAAGAAACGAAACGGTGAATTTATTGAAATAGAAGTAGCGGCTTCAAGGATCGAATATGAAGGCCGCACCGTCAATCTGGGCTTCCATAGGGATGTAACGGAGCGTAATTATCTTGAAAAGCAGCTGGTCGAATCGGAAGAATTCCGAAAAAATATTTTTTCGAGTCTTGAACAGGGAATCGTTGTTTTCGATGAAAAACTGATGTGTCTCGAGTGCAATAGTCAAACCCGGTTTTTCACAAACATTATGCGCCCGGAAGCAATTGGGATGCATGCGAAACAGATTTTTTCTGAATTCAAGAGTCAGAGGATATTTGAAAAGTTTGAAAACGTCCTCAGGGGTACCAAAGTTTCGTTCGGATATTTACCGTATGTACATCCGCTCACGAACCAAATCCGATATGCCTGGTTGAATCTCTCGCCGCTCCTCGGTATCGATGGCACCGTCCGTGGAATTGTCGGTGTGCTCTCGGATTTAACACACCAGAAATTCATGCAGGATGAAATCAAAGAATCCGAGGAGCTATTCCGGAATGTGCTCGAAGCGATGGGGGATGCACTTGTGCTCACCGACTTGCAGGGCAAAGTGTTTCGTGTGAACAAGGAGTTTGAGCGAATAACCGGTTTCACTGAACAAGAAGCGGTCGGTCAAACAATTCCCTATTCCTGGTTTTATGAAACGGATACTCCGCGATTCGTTATATGGATAGCTAAACTTCGGGAAAAAAACTACCTGCATGATTTTGATATTCAATGGAAAAGCAAATCAGGTACTATTATTCCCGTAAGCTTGAATACGACTCTCCTTAGAAATAAAGATGGTGATCCGGTAGCGATGTTAAATATCGCGCGCGACATCACGGATCGAAAGAAACTCGAAACAGAATTACAGGACCGGACCAAACAAATCGAACTCATCAACCGTATCATCAGTAAAGCAAATGAGACCATCGAGATCAATGATCTGTTGAATACTCTTGATAGTGAACTGCGGCAATTAATGCAATTCGATCTGTTCGGGATAGTATTATTGCGGGGAATGGATTCGGTAGAGGAGGTCGCTTTTACACTCGATGCGGAAACGAAAAAGAGCAGACGGAAGGAACAGGTAAGCGCAGCGACATCGCTGGGTATCAACATACGAAGCTGGGGGAAAGCATTCTATTCGAACGATCTTACCAGTCAACGAATCGATCTTCAGGATATACCTCTGGTACGGGCCGGCTATAAGTCGCTCGTGACGGTGCCAATCTATACAAAAGGTACGTTCCTCGGGGTTTTATATCTTGCGATAAGAAAAAAGAACGGGTTTCTCGGTAATGAAATCAAACTCCTGCAACCGATATGCGAGCAAATCGGTTTGATTGTCGATAAGTTAAATCTTTTCACCAGAGTCCGCGACGATGCACAGTATATTAACAATCTCCTTCATTCGATAGACGATATCGTGTTTACGGTCGATCGTGAGCTGACGGTAACGAAGACGAATACACCGATGAAGGAATTTCCGTTTGTTGATCTTCGTAAAATGAGAGGGAAGGCACAATCTCTTACAGGAAAACCGTTATACGAAGTACTCACAAATGCCCCGTACAGGATGGGTATCGAACAGGTAATAGATGCCCTGTTCTCGGGCAATATTCCCATTCATACAACCGAGTTTTCACATACTGCAAACGGTGTCCGTAAACATTATCAGCTACGTATTAACCCGATGAAATTCGAGGGGAAGATCGTCGGTCTGGTCTTCACACACACTGATATCTCCGCACTGAAAAATACCGAAGCCGAGTTAAAACGCCGTAATCGCGATCTTATTGAATTGCATGAAATATCGGCGATCATGACAAAGTCGGTCAGTCTCAGTGAAGTCTATAGCATAACACTTGAAAAAATATTGAAGATGTTCGATGCATCTTTGGTGACGGTGTATCTGGTCAAAGATGATAAAATAAAATTATCCGGATATGCCGGGAATCTCACCAAAAAAGAAAAACGCGATATTCGGGAAATCGATCTTGTGCACAGCGTCGTGGGACAGGTGTTTCGTTCCGGAGAACCGGTTGTGATCACCGGGAATTTATCCGAAAATCCGGCCGTATCGAAACAATGGCACACGATTATTCAAAGGTTGCGGCTTCAGTCAACAATTGCTATCCCGCTTATTCTGCAAAAGAAAGTGCTCGGTGCGTTGAATATTGATTTTAATCACCCACGCTCGATGTCCAGGCAGGAGATGCAACTGTTACTCTTGATCAGTAATCAGCTCGGGGCGGCAATTGAGAACGTTCGTCTGTATGAAAATATACGCGAACGAATGAATGATCTGTCTTTACTCGCTTCACTCGGTACTATCTATGCCTCGTCACTCGATATTCATGAGATAGCAGATAACGTGCTCGAACGCATAAAAGATCTCCGCCAACCCGATGTGCTCAGCATCTCGTTGCTTGACACGCCCGAAAGCGGCGTAGAAACCTTACGATTGGTCGCCGCGAGGGGAATCCCGGGTGAGAAGATCTCTCATACCTATGGCGATGTCCATCCGTATCTCCAAAAAGTTATGAAGGGTAATGATTACCTGGTAATAGAAGATATCCGGAAGGAGTATCCACAAATCTTCAATCTGTTACTAAGAAAAGATCAGCGATCTGTCGGATATTTTCTGTTACAATCGGAAGGAAAGCTCCTCGGCCTGTTAAGCGTCGGGTTTGTACACTATAATAAATTTCTCCCCGAAGACGTTGCACTATACAGGAATATTGCAACACAGGTTACTATGGCAATGCAGAATGCGCAATTGTACCGAAAAATACAGGAGTCGGAAGAGAAATACCGGCTGCTTGTGGAAACAGCGCAGGATATGGTAATATCGCTGGACCTCGAAGGCGCATTCACCTATGTAAGCCCGAGCGCAAAATATATCACCGGATACGAACCGGAGGAGATTCAGAAACAACGATTTAATCAACGTATGATTCATCCGGGGGATTATCGCTATATTGATAAGTTGATGCGGCTTGCATCGGAACAGCGAATGTCGCAGGATTCGATACGCGCGCTCGAGTTCAGGATCAGAACACGAAAAGGTGGATATAGATGGGTGTCGACATCATGGACACTTGTCCATGATCCACACGGTCAGGTGACCGGAGTGCAATGTATATTACGGGATGTGCATGAGCGTGTTCTCATCGAAGAGGAAGTCTCTCAGCAATTACAACGGTTTCGTGTTTTATACGAACTCGCACACGAACTTGCGGCGACTCTCGATCGTACGGATATTCTCAATGCGGTGTTAAAAAGCATCGCACAAGTACTCCCCTACAAAAACTTTTTACTCTATCTGTATGATGAAGGAAAATCACACGTTCTGGAAAGAATAATGAACATTACACAGGGGAACGAAGAATACGGTCCCCTGAATACTGAGCTGGTATCGATCTATGACGATGCGTATCAACTGGAAAGACACGTGATCAAAGAACACCGCTTATGCGATCATCCCGGGGATTGGACCAGGCCGCACAAAATCGTTGCCCCGATGATAATCAAAGAAAAAGTACTGGGATTGATCGTGATAGAAATCGACTACACCGATTCATACAGTGAAATCCATAAAAATCTTTTACAAACCATTACGCACCAGGCAGGTATTGCGATCGAAAAGGCATCGCTTTATAAAGAGACGGTCGAGAAATCGGAGGAGATCGAGAAAAGGAACCGGGAACTCGATGATTTTACCTATGTTGTCTCGCACGACCTGAAAGAACCGCTTATAAGTATCGAAGGGTATAGCAAAATTCTACTTGCCGATTACAGGGAAAAATTCCATCAGGACGGTCAGGAACTGCTGACCTCGATTACCCAATCGTGTACCAGGATGAAAAATCTGATCAATGAGCTGCTTACTCTCTCGCGTGTCGGGCGGCTCACCGAGAGTATGACGCCCGTGTCAATTGACAGTGTCGTGAAGGAAATTCTTGATGATCTGGAGTACATCATTCATACACGTGAAGTTACGATTGAGACAGCTCCTCATTTACCGAATGTTCTCGGTAATAGAGTGCATCTTGTTGTACTTTTCCGTAACTTGTTGGTTAACGGTATAAAATTCAATACCTCAAATCGGCCGGTAATACGTATTGACTGGAGAGAAGTCGGTTCAATGTATGAATTTAGTTTCACTGACAATGGTATCGGCATTGAAGAGAATTCATTCGGTAAAATTTTCACTATTTTTCAAAGATTAAAATCGGAAATACGATATGAAGGGACGGGAGCCGGACTGACCATTGTAAAAAAAATTGTTGAAACCCACGGTGGAAAGATCTGGCTGACATCAACGGTAGGGAAGGGGTCAACGTTCTATTTCACTCTGCCAAAATCCTCAACACAATAAAGTGTACATATTTGAGACGAGATCTTCATATATTACTCATTGACGATAACCCCGATCATATCAAGATTTTTATCTGGGCACTTGAGCAATCGGAAATAAGAAATAAGGTTACGGTTATTGAAGACGGAAAAAAAGCACTGGACATCTTGGAATCACTCGATAGTCCGGCTTGCATATTACCGAGGAAACCGGATATCATTTTTCTTGATATGAATCTTCCGCCAATGAACGGATTGGACCTTCTGCGTCACATAAAGACCGACCCCGCTCTTTCTCTTATTCCGGTTATCATTATCAGCAGCTCTGACAGGATTGAAGACGTAAAAAAAGCATATGCATTAGGTGCAAATACATATATTAGTAAATCAAAAATATTCGACGAGGTTGCGCTGGCAGTAAATACTATTTGCCATTACTGGGTAGACGTCGCTCAACTTTCGACTCGGCAATGAAAAGGAATCAATGGAAAAGCGTGAAGTAAATGTTTTAATTATCGAAGATAATGAGAATTTTGCCCGTCTGGTACAGATATATCTACGCCGTTATGCCGACGTAAAATTTAATATCATCTGGAAAGAAGACGGTGAACTGGGTTTGCACGAACTCAGGGAGAACCCCGATATCGATATCATTCTGATGGATTATTTTTTACCCGGACAGAACGGACTCGAAACGACGCTGCAAATAAGGGAGAACGGTATACAGGTACCGATTATATTTTTAACCGTCAACAAAGATTTTAACCTTGCACTTGAGGTGATGAAGGCAGGGGTGTCTGATTACATCGTAAAAGAAGAAATATCGACACCGGTTTTCCCGAAAATTCTACTCGGAGTTATCGAGAAAAAAGAACTGAAGGAAAGGTATGAGGCACTGGAAATTAGCCGTCACCGACTGGAAGTATTGCAGGAACTTGCAACCGAGGTTACAACGGATCTGGAGCCGGTGTTACTTGGCATGAGAACAATATCGAATGAGCTCCTGGACAAATATAAAAGTGAGAAAACGGTAAATTACCTGAATATTATTCATGATAGTGTGGGACGTATTCAGTCAAAAATCGGTAAGTTGAAAGAAATCAAAGATGATAAAACCGTTACCTACGTGAAAGACCTGAAAATGATCGACCTATCATGAAAAGCGTATTCAACAGACAACCGAATTTATCATTTCGTATGACCAAACCCCTATGAGCACCCGCATTACAGTTGCACAGATCGATGTACGCGTCGGTAATATCGATTATAACCTGAAACGTCACGTCGAATGCGCTGAAGAAGCACTCTCGAAGCAATCACGGATAATACTATTCCCCGAATTAAGTCTGACCGGTTATTCTATCCGGGATCTTGTCCACGACGTCGCTCATCACTCATACTGCAAACATCCTGCATACCTGAAATTACTTGAGATCAGTCACGATATCCATATTATTGCGGGTGGCGTGGAGGAGGCTCAAAACTTCGGACTTCATAATGCCGTATTCTATTTTGCCGACGGAGAAATGCGTATCGTTCATCGAAAAATTTATCTCCCTACCTATGGTATGTTCGAAGAAGGCAGGTATTTTTTACCGGGTCGCTCGGTTCGCTCATTTGAGACCGGGTCCGGAAGATGGGGAGCTTTGATATGCGAAGATCTCTGGCATATTTCGCTACCATATCTGCTTGCTCAGGATGGCGCCGATGTCATCGTTGGATTATCTGCCAGCCCGACTCGTCTCGGCGGTGATACGAACCAGGAACCGGCAGTGGCCGGAGTGAACATGGAACATCATAAAACATTTGCCAGGCTCTTATCCTGCTATGTCGTATTTTGTAATCGTGTTGGATTTGAAGATGGCATAAGCTTCTGGGGTGGTTCGACGATCGTTGCACCCACAGGTACTATAGTTGAACAAGCCCCGTTTTTTGAAGAGGCGATAATACATGCCGATATTTCGAAAAATGATATCAAACGTGCAAGACGCGATTCCCGCCATGCGCTTGATGAGCGCCCTGAATTTGTGTTGAAAGAATTGGAGAGAACGTCCCGCGCATAAATTTTGTTGAAAAGATGCACAAAATTTAATATTTTATATAGTTTATAAGTATTTTCATCCGTTATATAAATCGATATTATGCAGGAGGATTAAGAAAAGATATGAACGGAGTAAAAACTGCATTTTTACTTACATTAATAATGGTATTGTTCCTGCTTGTAGGACAGGCGGTAGGCGGACAAAGTGGTCTCATCATAGCTTTTATATTTGCACTTGCTTTGAATTTCTTTAGTTACTGGTATTCGGACAAAATCGTGTTAAGAATGTATAAGGCAAAGGAGGTAACCAGATCGCAGGCTCCCAAATTGTTCGGTATGGTGGAAAAACTGGTTAAGAACAGCGGGATGCCGATGCCGAAGGTATATATCATCCCGTCAAGCACGCCGAATGCATTTGCAACGGGACGTAATCCGTCGAATGCAGTCGTGGCAGTGACGGAAGGAATTGTACGGTTGTTACGTGACGAGGAGCTGGAGGGGGTTCTCGCTCATGAACTTGCACACATCAGGAATCGCGATATTTTATTGAGTACTATGGTTGCGACAATAGTCGGTGCTATTACCTACCTTGCTTTTTTCGGAAGATTCGCATTTTTCTTCCTGGGAAGGGGCGGTGACCGTGATGCGGGAGCGGCAGTCGGTCAAATATTAATGATTATAATTGCGCCCATCGCTGCAGCAATCATACAGATGGCAATATCCCGTGCGCGTGAATATATGGCTGATGCAGGCGGCGCGGAAATTTGTGGCAACCCACACGCGCTCGCCGGTGCCTTAAAAAAACTTGAAATGGGGGTTGCCCGGGCGCCAATGCAGGATGCAAATCCGTCAACATCACATATGTTTATCGTTCATCCGTTCCGGGGCGGTGGGATCACAAAATTGTTCTCTACCCACCCACCCATTCCGGAACGCATAAAACGGCTTGAAGCGCTTGCCCGAAAAGGAGCGTAAGCCGGGAAAGAGTGACGTGTGATTAATCGCAGGTTGATCTTACTATATGCTGTACTGATGCTTTTCTGTCAGGTGTGTTATCTTGAAATATTGCTTGGTCGGAGTGATTTAAAGCCTAATACGGAAATGCTCCATCAGGTGCTTCAAAAAAGTATGGAGCAAGTGATACACTACCTGCCCAAAGATACCCCTGTTGCGGTATCCGTGCATTTCCCGGGATATGAATGGTTCATGTATCATCGGTTTGTTGAAATCCTTGCCGATTCGGGCTACTCGGTTTCTCAAAATGCAAACGATCCGACCGGGAGATCAACCTTGCTTGAAGTGGGAGTCGAGGAATTCGGAGTCGATTATATGCCGGTAAAAAGGGGATCAGTATTCCGGGCGAGAAGGATTTTGAGGCATGCAAAAGGTACATTTTCGTTTCGAATTACTGACGGAAGTACCGAGCAGATCATACGTGCAACTGAGCAGGTATCAGATACTATACCATACAATAAGCGGGAGCAGGTTGAAAACCGGGTATTACCATTTACTCTGGGAGATGTGCCCGAAGGATCGATAACCGAGCGCTATCTCGGTCCGGCAGTTATTATCACAGCTACGGGTATCGTTGTATATTTATTTTTCTCGATCCGTAGTTAATTCGATATGTTGTATAAATGAAAACAGGATGTATATGAAGCAAAGGTTTGTTTTGACGGTAGCCACGGCGATACTATTATCGTTGATTATCTCTATGCTGACGGGATGCAGCAGACAACAGGTTGTCCTCGATCTGAGTGCGGAAGAACGGTTCCAGCGTGGTATGCGGTTCTATGAAGAAAATAGTTTTACAAGAGCTATCGATGAATTCCGGATTTTAACACGCCAGTTCTCGGGAAGCGAGTTTGCCGACGATGCGCAATATCATATGGCTATGTCATATTTCAATCTGGGCGAGTTTATACTTGCAGCGAATGAATTTGAAACATTGGTCAATACCATGAGTGCCAGCCCGCTCCTACCCGATGCGCAATTCAAGCTGGCCTTATCATATTTCAATTTATCCCCGCGGCACGATCTTGACCAGCAATATACTTTCAATGCTATTGACGAATTGCAAACATTTATCGACTTTTTCCCGACACACGAGCGCGTACCGGAAGCCGAACAGAAGATCCGTGAACTGAACAAGAAGTTAGCCAAAAAGCAATACGAAAATGCAAGAACGTATATGCGTATGAGGTACTATCGCGCCGCAACACGATATTTTGAACTGGTCATGGAACGGTACCACGATAC
>SLQE01000367.1 GCA_007131635.1 Bacteroidota bacterium
CCGGATGTCGATTTTGATGTATCGGTTGGTGATCATCTGGGATCACCTCCCGGTTATACCGGACCCTCGCCGGGTGTCTCACCCATACCATTATCAGGTACTATGCCGTCTATGGAATCATTGCATTTTATGGAGGTAGAATCCGGATCGGTACGTTTATCGGTCACAAACAATACCGGTGTGCCGGTGGAATTATCGGACGGAGTGACCGTTACCAACAGCGACGACGGATCGGTGGTCGGACACTTTTTCTTTCCCGGAGTCATTGAGGCGGGCGAATTCACTCAGTCAACAATTGTGTTTGATCATACAAGATTTTTTCGATCTATGGACTATCAATTCTCTTTTTCCAGTCCTCCGGATGATGGTGTAAGCGTACCGGATAATCCTCTCCTTGCATTTTCAGTGGAATTCGAGGATTTAAAAGTTAGTCAGGCCGAAGCGCAAATACCGTCTCAAACTCTTGATACATATTTTGACGGTGCAATAGTGATCGATGATTCGACGTACATATCAAAAGTTCAATTTTCACAGGGTGTCTTGGAATTATCTATACAAAATTCAGCCGACATAGATATCCCGGTAACGATTATATTTCCCGATTTACGCGCGAGAGATAACCTGTCGCGGCACTACAGTACCGCCACAACATTATCGCGTCATTCGTTGAATACTCTCTCGCTCGACTTGCAGAACTGGGTATTACACAATGCTGATCTAAATAATGCATTGGAATACAGAGTCCAGCTTGGTACCATAGATGCAACACCGGATTATCGTACCATTCTTGCTTCCGATGCAATCGGCGGCCATCTGAAGACAGACGATTCACCTGCCGGTGAACTTGTTGTTGAAAGGATAGAGGGTGTCATACCTCCCACGCGGTATGAAGTATCCGAATATGTTCATCTCGGGATCGGTGATGTGGCGAATTTCTTTGAGGGAAGTGTCCGGTTTAAAGATGTGCAATTGAGTTTTGGCTTAAATATGGCAGGAGGCTTTGACGCGCTGGCAAATCTCCGGATTGTCGGAGAGAATAAACAGGGTATCCGGGATTCTGTTGTCCTGCCTGCCGATCAAAGTTATCTTTCTGCGGGTGGTTGGACAAATATTGTTTTGAATAATTCGAACAGCACTGTTGTCGATTTTATAAATTCTTTTATACCGCATTTGCCCGAGAAACTCCTGATAAGCGGTGACCTTATCGTCAACCCCGGTTACGAATCCGGATATATCGACGTGCGCGATGTGCTTACGACATCGGTTCGTTTGGATGTACCGTTTGATTTTGGAATCCGCAACGGTATGGTACGCGATACACTCACAGTCGGCGATAAAGATGCCGATCTCGACAGCGACATTTTTGATTACCTTAATTACGGCCGCATATACTTTGAAACAGAAAACGGATTGCCCATTGAGTTCGATTTGCGGATAAATCTGCTTGATAAAAATGGCATCGCGTTACGTCAGATTCCCACGCAGGGTGAACCGCCAGTTGCAGTCAAAGCCGCCCCGGTCAATTCCGAAGGGTTTGCAACCGGGACTGCCGGACGCGATGTTCGCGTACTCGATCTCTCGCGGGAGGATGTTCAGGTATTCCGTGATTGTGAAATGACAGAGCTGATTTTATATCTGAATACCAATAACCAATCGGATACTGTTGTCTTCCGGAGTCAGGATTCGATACGCGTAAATATCTTTACAACATTCAGTGTCAAAGCAAATTTTAATTAAATTTTAAAAGGAACGAAACTTATGAAAACGAAATTACCATTACAGATCATCCTTTTGTTCTCTTTTATGATCTCGGTCTGCCTGCAATCATATGCGGGGAACGAAAGAACCAGCGCCCGACTGGTCGGTATGGCACAAACAAAAACCGCAATGGCACGCGGCCTGGATGCCATCGGCGTCAATCCGGCTCTTCTTTCTATACCGCATCGATCATCTGTAGAACTGAGCATTCTGCCGGTGGGTGCCCGTGTCGGTTCGAATTTTTTGGACCTTGATCTCTATGCAATGTATTTCACCGGTGTCGAGGATCCGGCAGCCGACAAGCGAGTAGCGAAACATCTGACACCGCAGGACAAGGAGGATTTACTTAGTAGGTTTCCTGACGGTTACGGTTCCATCTTTGCCGATGCACAGGTAACGTGGGTTGCATTATCCGTTCGTACCGGCTCTCTCGGAGGATTCGGATTATCCGTATCCGATCGTTTGTCCGGCAGGTTTACGATGCCGAATGATTATGTGCGTATGCTGCTCTATGGTTTTTCAGAAAATGGTTCTGTCTACGATTTCACCGGAACCGATGTTAAAGCATGGTGGCTTCGCGAATATACCGCTGCATATTCGACACCTCAGATTAAATTGTTTGGTGTTCTTCCCTGGTTCTCAATCGGGGGAGGTGTTAAATACGTACAAGGATTTTCGTATTTCGGTACCGAATCCTATACCGGAACCGTCTCCAATGGCGGATTTGACGAAAGATTCAGATTGACAGGTGAACTGAATATGCTTTCACACAGAGCGGTTGCGGACTTTCTGGAAACTCCCGATGAACATTCATTTCATCCGCTGGGTAATCCTGCGGGAACGGGATTTGGATTTGATGCGGGTATTGCTCTCGGCCTTTTTAGAAATGTAGTCGTGGGATTTAGTGTCACCGATTTAGGTTCTATTCGCTGGACCGAAAATACCTTTAGTTCATCCGGGAAAGCAAAAATTGAGATCGATGATATTTTCAGCACCGAACAGATGGATAGTCTGAGTAATGCCTATAAAGGTACGGATGAACCAATCGGACCTTTTTCAACTTCTTTACCGACGGCATTCCGTGTCGGTATTTCGTGGGATGTATATAGTTTACTCTCTATCGGAGCGGATTATACGGTTGGCTTTAACGATATGCCGGGCAATACCACTACTCCGCGTATAGCAATCGGAGGCGAGTGGAGGTTTATGAGAAATCTGCCGCTTCGCACGGGTGTGGCATTCGGCGGCTACGAGGGCTTTACCTGGGCAGTCGGTCTGGGAATGCACATATTATTCCTCGATCTCGAATTCGCAACCGAGAACGTGGGTATGTTTGCCTACGGTCAAACATGCAAACAGGTATCTCTTACTGCGAATGCAAAGATTCGGTTCTAAAGCATTAAAGTATATATCTGCTGAGATCCTGATCGGTGACGATACCGGATAGTTTTTCTTTCACGATTTTACCGTCGATGGTTATTTTCTCATCAGACAACATATCCGGGGAATCGAAAAGTATATCTTCGAGCAGTGTCGTGAGTATCGTGTGGAGCCGGCGCGCGCCGATATTCTCGACCTGCTCGTTCACCTGTGTTGCGATACGTGCTACTTCTCTTATACCGGATTCGGTAAAATGAAGGTCGATCTTCTCGGTTTTTAGTAAAGCTGTATATTGCTTGATTAACGCGTTCTGGGGCACGGTTAGTATTTTGACAAAATCTTCCTCACCCAGGCTTCTTAGCTCGACACGTATCGGAAATCTTCCCTGTAACTCGGGTATCAGATCCGAGGGTTTGGAAACGTGAAAGGCGCCGGAAGCGATAAATAGAATATGATCTGTTTTAACCATTCCGTATTTCGTTTGCACGGTCGATCCTTCAACAATGGGCAACAGATCTCGCTGAACTCCTTCGCGGGAAACGTCCGGACCGCCGCCTTTGCCTTTTTCACCGGCCACCTTATCGATCTCGTCGATAAAAATGATTCCGGAATTCTGAACGCGCTCAATTGCCTCACGTACCG
The DNA here is from genome assembly GCA_007131635.1 of Bacteroidota bacterium. Taxonomy (GTDB): domain Bacteria; phylum Bacteroidota; class Ignavibacteria; order T3Sed10-11; family T3Sed10-11; genus T3Sed10-11. Next base: position 3,781 of record SLQE01000367.1, read on the forward strand.
CCGCATCATGGTCGATTAATTTCTGGGCTTCCTCCTGTGCAAGGACTTCTTTTGCTTCGGAAACCGACATTTTCCTTTTTTTATATTTCTTTGGCATGAGATTGCCGAACAGATCCTGCAGGTTCATCCCCATTTCCTCGACACCGACAGGTCCGAAGACCTGCATCATCGGTGAAGAATCGCTTGGAACATCTACTTCGAGTATGCGTTCGTCAAGTTTACCCGCGCGGAGACGTCCTCGGAATTTTTCCCTCGTTGTTTGATGCTCTCGCTCTGCCTCTGCCTGCTGATCGTTTTTATCCTGCTGTGGATCCTGCTGAAATCCGGTTCTTTTTGGCGGAGGTATAAGGATATCAAGAATGCGTTCTTCCGCCATGGTGCGTGCTTTATCCTGTACTTCTGCTGCTTTTTCAGCTTTAACCATGGTAACTGCCAGTTCGGTAATATCACGAACCATTGAATCGACATCCCGACCGACATAACCTACTTCGGTGAATTTAGAAGCCTCCACTTTAACGAACGGTGCACCGGCAAGTCGTGCGAGCCGTCGTGCAATTTCTGTTTTACCGACGCCCGTGGGTCCGATCAATATGATATTATTCGGCATAATCTCTTCGCGAATCTCATCGGTCACCTGTTGACGCCGCCACCGGTTACGCAGCGCTATTGCAACCGATTTTTTCGCGTTATCCTGGCCGATGATGTACCGGTCTAATTCTTTTACAATTTCTCTTGGTGTCAGTTCGCCCTGGTCTTTTCTTTTGATGACATCAACGTGCTTCTTTATTGTATCTGCAAGTTTTGACATAGTATCCTTATAATTCTTCTATTGTGATGCTATCGTTTGTGTAAATACAGATCTCTGAGGCGGTGCGCAGTGCTTCCTCGACAATTTCCCGCGGTGAGAGCTCGGTATGTTTCACCAACATCCGTGCCGCTGCGAGAGCATAGCTTCCTCCGGATCCGATAGCGATAATGTTATCATCCGGTTCGATGACGTCACCGGTACCGGATATGATGAGTGCCGTCTCCGAGTTCATGACGCAGAGTAATGCTTCAAGTCTCTGGAAATATTTATCCGTACGCCATTCCCGTGCGAGCTCGACGGCAGCGCGTGGCAGATTCCCGCGGTATTGTTCAAGTTTTGCTTCAAATCGCTCGAACAATGCGAATGCGTCCGCCGAACCGCCGGCAAATCCGGCGAGAACCCGATCATTGTACATTCGACGGACTTTGGCAGCTTTATGTTTCATGACGGTGTTTCCCATAGAAACTTGACCGTCGCTGCCAAGTGCTACTTTACCCTTATGAATCAGCCCGATTACCGTGGTTGCGTGCATAGGTGCGTGCATAAAGTATTTACTTTTCTGTGTATGAATAATGGTTATAAAAATAAATTTTCAGAGTTTTCTCCGGAGCCGGGCAACCGGGATATACATCTGCTCCCGATACTTGGCGACTGTGCGTCGTGCGATATGAATACCAAGCTCTCTTACCAGCGCTGCAATCTTATCGTCGCTCAGAGGTTTATTCGGATCTTCCTTCTCAATGAGTTCTTTTATTATCCGTTTTACCTGTTTATTGGAAATCCCATCGCCGCTTTGTGTTTCTATCGACTCACTGAAGAAATAACGGAGCTCGTAGACACCGTAATCGGTCTGTACGTATTTCCCGTTTACGACCCGGCTAATGGTTGAAATATCCATACCGATACGCTCGGCTACGTCTTTGTAAATCATCGGTCTGAGATGTTCTTCGCCGTGTTCGAAGAAATCCATTTGTAATTCAATGATCGCCCTCATGACCTTCAACATCGTTTCCCGACGCTGATGAATGGAGTTGATAAACCATTTTGCCGCTTCGAATTTTTTCCGGATAAAATCCCGTGTCTCGCTCGTTGCCGGATTTCGTTTTTTCCGTGAAATGATGTCCCGGTAGTTTTTATTGATACGGAGAGGAGGTACGCTGCGGTCGTTCAGGGTAACAACAAACTCATCTTCGATTTTCTGAACGAGAAAATCGGGTGTTATGTAATTATTAAATTCTTCGATTGTCCCTTCACCCGGTTTTGGATTTAACCGGTGAATAATTTCTAGTGCAGATCTGAGTTGATCCCTCGATACCCCGAGTGCCTTAATTATTTCATCATAATGTTTTCGGGTGAACTCTTCATATAGTTTTGTCAGGATCGTTTTTGCGATCCGAACATGTTCGGAGTCATTTTCAAGCATCTCCAATTGTACAAGCAGACACTCCTGAAGCGACCGCGATCCGATACCGGTGGGATCGAGACGCTGTACCTTTCGGAGTATTTCTTCAGCCTGTTGATGAGAGATATTCCAGTTGTACGTGAGATTGATATCGTCAATAATGCCCGGTAGCTCACGGTGTAAATATCCGTCGTCATCGATGTTGCCGAGAATTTCCTCTGCGAATACCAATTCTTTTTCGTCGAGATCCAGCATTCCGAATTGCTGTCTTAATTTCTCGACCAGACTGACTTGTGCCGGTTGGGGTAATTCATCAAATTCATCGTTTGCCACGTAGGGGGTCTTATAACCGCCCGGATCGTCATTCATAAAATCTTCAAGTGAATAGTCGTTCTCCTGGCTTGTCGGTTCTTCCGCATTTTCACTTTGTTTATCGACTTCCGCGGATTCGGTCTGCTCATTATTACTCTCAGTCTGTTCCTGATCCAGCTCCTGTCCCTCCTCGAGCAGCGGGTTAACTTCGAGTTCTGTCTTTATCCTTTGTTCGAGAGCAAGTACGGGGAGCTGAAGTAATTCAAGATACTGAATTTGCTGCGGTGATAGTTTCTGTAATAATTTTTGTTGTTGCGATATATTAAGCATAGTATAGTATCAAAAATATTTACTTCTGTACTCCGTTTAATTGTAAAATAATATTTTTATACCAGTCATCTCCGAAACGTCGCCGGAGCGGTTCTTCCAGGAACTCAATCAATGATGTACCTTCTTTTATCCCTTTTACAATGCCTGCATCGCATTCGGGAATTTTTTCATAGCGGATATATCCGGCCTTGCCGTTCAAAACCCGTATCGGAAAAAGATGACATGATATAGGTTTTTTCCATTCGGATTTTTTATCATTATATACACGTTCCAGGCTGCATTTTGCAATGCCGTTCTCATAGTATACAAAAACGCATGCTTTATTGTCAATACAGACAGTCGTATAATCTCCCGGTGTCCCTTCGAAAAATCCGTGTCTGTCGATGTGCGACCTATGTACCGGGCTGAGTAACGCGTGGGCATAAGAGAGCGATTTCTCCATATACGGCAGCTCTTCGTCCTTAAGCGGTGCACCGCGTCCCCCTTCCATTGTGCAGCAGGCTCCTCTACATGCCGGTAAGTCGCACGAAAATTTCACACATCCCAGATCAATTTGAACGATCAAATCATCAATAATCACAATAAATCCCCAAAAAATATAACCCTAAAATCCATACCGAACATGTTCGGGACAATTCCAATATAAGAAATTAAATCACAATATAAAAGAACTGGCACACATTTTGTTATCGTCTCGAAAACATCTTCCCGGCGAGTTGCTTCACAATTCCTTTAAACTCGAGAGATAATAAATGGACGAGTGTATCCGATGTTGAGAGCTCCGCCCCGGATGCAATTTCATCGATATACATCGGCTGTGTGCTAAGGACATCGAATATTCTCGTTTCGAACATGTTAAGATCCGGCGGAGGTTGCGGTGCCGTATGTTCAACGTTCGCCGGTGTGATATATTTGAGCTTTAAAACAACTTCCTCTATAATGTCCTCGACCGATTGAATAAGCTTGGCGCGACCTTGTTGAATGAGCCTGTTGGTCCCGCTGCTCTGCTCCTGCAATATAGGACCGGGGACGGCAAAAATTTCACGATTTTGATCAAGTGCGTATGATGCGGTTATCATCGCTCCGCCCTTTAGATTGCTCTCAATTACGACGGTTCCGAGAGTCATACCGCTGATTATCCGGTTTCTCTTCGGGAAGTTACCCGCCTCCGGCTTTGTACCGATGTGATACTCGGAAAGGATCGCACCGTTTTGCCGGATCTGTTGATGGATATTGATGTTGTCCGGTGGATAGACAATGTCGACGCCGCATCCGATAACTGCAACGGTGCGCCCACTGTTCTGCACCGCGGTTGCGTGCGCGACCGTATCTATGCCGCGGGCGAGTCCGCTTACGATCGTAAATCCGGATTGTATGAGTCCGCTGCACAGTCTCTCGGTTATTATCTTACCATATTGAGTCGGATTCCTTGTACCGACTACGGCGATTGCATCATGATCGGTTTCCGCGAGATTACCGAGCATATATAAAAAAGCAGGCGGATCGTAAATCTGTTTTAAATATGAGGGATATTCGGTATCCTTCATTGAAATAATTTTCCCTCCCAGCCGCTGAAGTTTGCCGAGCAGCGTATCTATGCTGTTCAAATCCGGAGTATGGTGGAATATTTCACGCGCTGTTCGGGCATCGATCGATGGGATAGAATGTAATTCGGGGATGGATGCGCTGAATGCATCAATTGGATCATTGAAATGATCAAGCAGAGCGCGCAGACGCTGATTACCCACTCCCGGAACGAGCGAGAGCGTGAGTATTGCTTTTTCGTTCATATGTCTTGATAGCTATGTGTGTATATGTCGTGCCCGGTGTCTGTCTCCGGGTCGCAAACAGGAAGATATTCGCAGAATCACTGAATGGCTACATCGATATCATCGATAACACCGACGATGACCGTGTGTACGGGGATTTTATCGTTTTCAAGTATTTGACGGGCTGATGTCCCTTCGCTCATCAATAGAACAGTATCGCCGACGCCCGCATCGACAATATCGACAGCGAGGATTTCACGCCCGAAATAGGTACCTGTCGGGGTGACGGGCTGAACGATCAATATCTTTTTGTCCATAAGCTGATCATTCTTTTGTGTCGCAACATATGTGCCTGTAACTTTTCCGATGGTCATATATTATGCCCCGGTTTTGTGTAAAAGATTTGTAATGATCGTTTTATATTTTTCCACTACCTTTGATGCTTCGCCGGCTGTATGTGCTTCGGCTATAATTCGAATGATAGGTTCGGTATTTGACTTTCTGAAATGTACCCAGTAGTCGGGATGATCGACCCGGATACCGTCATCGGTATTGATTTTTAAATTTTCATCGATTGATCCGGCAATCGATGCCAGAATCGTATCGGGTTCTGCATCGCCGACAAGGATTTTATCTTTCCTGATAACGTAATCCGGAAGCGAAGCTCGGAGAGCAGATAACGTTCCCCCGAATTCCGCCAAATAGTTCAGTACGAGAACTATCCCGACAATAGCATCTCTGCCGTAGTGTGCATCCGGATGAATGATACCGCCGCTTCCCTCGCCGCCGATTATTGCTCTTGATTCGCGCATTCGTTTCGCAACATTGATCTCACCCACGGGGGTACGGATAACCGGCGTACCGAATTCGGCGGCAATATCCTCTACCGCTCGTGTCGTGGAGAGATTAATGACAACCGGTCGATGAAGTTCGGCCGGATGAGTATGGGAAAGAACATATTTGACGACGGTGGCAATTGAATATTCTTCGCCGATCGGGTTGCCTTTTTCGTCAATAAGTACCAGACGATCTGCATCGGGGTCGACCGCAATACCGATATCGGCTTTTTCTTTTCTCACCGTGTCGGCAAGCACCGTCAGATTTTCAGGAAGCGGTTCTGGTGTATGTGCAAAAATACCGCTTACATCGCAATACAGTGGAACGACCTCACATCCGAGTTTCTCGAGCAATGCCGGCACGATCACACCGCCCGCTGCATTGACGCAATCCAGTACTACCTTGAATGAACGTTTTTTTATAGCTTCAATATCCATTGAATCCAACGCGAGTGCTGCATCAATATGTCTGTCTATTGCTTCGGGAATTGAAACGTGTGCGCCAATTTTGTCCCACTCCGCATAGCCGTGAATTCCGTGAAAATATTCTCTCAATGCATTATTTTCATCCGCATCGAGAAAGATACCGTCTGCATTCAGGAATTTTAATCCGTTCCATTCTATCGGATTGTGACTTGCGGTGACGATAACTCCCCCCTGAGCGTCGGAGTGTTCGGTCTCGAGTGCAACTGTCGGTGTAGGACAAATACCGATAGTACGAACGTCGCACCCCTTTGCAAGCAGCACCGAGACAAGAATATTCGTTAGCATCTTTCCGGTTATTCGCCCGTCCCGCCCTACAACGATGGGCTTTTTATCACAAAATTCGGCAAATGCGTTCGCATATCGTACGATGACTTCCGGTGTAAGCGATGTCCCGACAATGCCCCGAACACCGGAAATGGATTCCATAAGTGACATGGTGTATCAAGTAAAAGTGAGATTAGACAACTGAGTTTAAAAATATCCCTAAATTACAAAGAGATCAATCGATAATCAACAAATATCGTCAGTTTTTTCCTTGAATGTTAGTATCATTTTGTTTAACTTATTTAGCTGTAATTATAGTACAAGTAAGCGGATTATGTCTATGCACCTGACGAGCGATGATCGGAAAGATTTACTCGCTATTGCCCGTACCGCGGTCTATGAAAAGCTTTGTCAAAGGGAATTTACCGTCGGTGCATCGCGAATCCGGGGGAATCTTGCATTACAATCCGGTGCTTTTGTCACGATAAGAAATCAGGCACACCTGAGGGGATGTATCGGATATGTGGTCAGTGAACAATCTCTTGCGGAGACAATCGCCGAGATTGCCGTAAAAGCTGCAACGCAGGATCCGAGATTTATGCCGGTTTCGCCCGATGAACTTGATGAGATTACCATTGAAATCTCCGTTTTGTCGCAACTCGAGTTATTGACTGATTTGGGATCTATAATTATCGGTGTACACGGCTTATATCTTGAAGGTGAATATCATCGCGGTCTATTACTTCCCCAGGTCGCAGTCGAGAATGCCTGGGATGCAGAAAGATTCATTACCCAGCTCGGGAAAAAAGCAGGCATACATGATTTTCATCTTCATTATCCGGATGTACAGGTATATACTTTTACCGCAGATGTTTTCAATGAAAAATCAACAGGGCAGAGAAATTAATTGTGAACATGTTTGGGAAAGATAAGACCATACGGCCGCCAGCAGTCTCGGGTATGTTTTATGACGGGAATGCGGCAGAGCTAAAACGGACCGTCAATGCACTTTTTAGCAACGCACGCGTGCCGGAACAAACGGCTCCGGAAAATATTCGCGCAGTGATCGTACCGCACGCCGGATATATGTATTCGGGACAAACTGCCGCATATGCGTATAAGGCAATACAAGCTAAAAAGTATGATGCCGTAATAGTGGTCGGTCCGAGTCACAGAAAATATTTCCGCGGAATCTCTGTGTTTCCGGGTGATGCATACCGTACCCCTCTCGGCGATGTCGCCATTCAGAAAGAACTGCGGGATGAAATGGTTGATGAGAGCGCCGGGATTCAACTATCCGAAATCGGTCACGTGGACGAACATTCCATAGAAGTGCAGTTACCCTTTTTGCAACTGCTCTATGGCAGCTTCGAATTTGTACCGGTTATCATGGGAGATCAGGGCCGCGACTATGTGGTAAAACTTGCCCGAAAACTTGAAAGCGTGTTGAAGAATAAAAATGTACTTCTCGTGGCGAGTACCGACCTGTCACATTATTATCCGCAAGAAACCGCAACCGCGATGGATAAACGGGTTGTCCAATCGGTCGAAGGATATGATCCCGACGAGCTTATGGATCAGCTGGAGCAGAAGTCCGTGGAAGCCTGCGGCGGCGGCCCGATGGTGTCGGTTATGAAAGCATCGAAATTGCTGGGCTGTAAAAAGGCATCGGTGTTGAACTACTGTACTTCCGGAGACGTATCGGGAGATATGAGTGCGGTGGTAGGCTATCTCGCGGCCTCAATAAGTTGAGTTTATGACAAAAGAAAAATCAGCACACATGACAATTGGAATTATCGGAACAGGCGCCGTTGGAACGGCGTTTGCCGTTTTATTGAGCAGAGCAGGCTATACCATAGCTGCCGCATCCGATCGTAATCCCGAAAAGGCACATACTCTAAAAAACCTTCTCTCAAATTTCGGCGGTGTATACGACAACGGTACGACTATCGACAGAGCGGATGCGACTTTTTTCTGTCTTGCCGACGATTTGCTGTCGGATGAAATCAAAAAGTGTGCAGCCGGCCAATCTTCATTTGAAGGAAAAATATTCTTTCATACATCGGGCACCCTCTCAAGCGATCTGTTTGAACCGATGCGAAAAAAAGGTGCACAGGCAGCAAGTTTCCATCCGTTGCAAAGTATACCGGCGAATGCCGGACAACTATCGCTGGAAAATTTTGGCATCGCGATCGAGGGTGATAAGCCCGCAGTGGATTTTGCCGTCGCTCTCGCGGAGAAACTGGGTGCAAAACCAATGTTCATTCAGCGTGAACAAAAAGCTCTTTACCATACAACCGCAACGCTCGCCTCGAACGGACTCATCGGTCTGTCCGGAGTGGTTGAAGAAATGATTGAATCAGTCGGCCTTGAGGAAGAAGGTCGTGAATATTTTTATAGATTAATGGAACAAAGTTTAGAGAGCAGCCGTACTATGACTGCCCCCGAAGCGATTACCGGTCCGGCAGCAAGAGGGGATCTGGCAACATTAAAACAGCATCTTCATACGTTACGACAGCATTCGCCGCATATAGTACCGATCTATGTGGTTATCGGAAGCCACTGCGTAAGTTTAGCAGTGCAAAGCGGAAAGTTACCGAGGGAACGCGGTGAAGAAATAATGAAATTATTTTCGAATGAACTACAAAGCTTAACTTTGTAAATTATGATTGATTACCATACACATACAGCATTATGCAAGCACGCGGTCGGCGGTATGGAAGAATATATCGAATC
>SLQE01000428.1 GCA_007131635.1 Bacteroidota bacterium
CGCCGGCCGGCGGATGTTTTGAAATTTAATTTTTTTTGCGAAGGTTTTCCAGCGATTGTGATCATGAAGAACATCGACAATTACCCGCCGTATCTTTGCCATTACGTCGGCTTTTCTTGCGTATTCCTTTCGTGGTGCATTGGTTTGTATATTACCGATCCCTGAAAGATAATATTTCAAAATCTCTTCGGGATAGAGTTTTTCGAGCTTTTCAGCGATATCGAGGATGTAATCTTCCGCAAAATTATTTATTGGATAGCCTCCACCTATCAGTATCTCCAATGCTTTATCGAATTCTTCACGGTGCATGCGGATTTTCAGTGCTTCTACACGCCAGGCAGTCTTTAGACTCGCCAGAATCTTAGGTTCGAACTCTGACCATTCCTCCGGAGTGCATAATTTTTTAAATGCCTTATACTTTTCAAATGAAATATTATCGGTCGTTTGTTCGAATTGCATTCTGATGTACTTTTTCCTATCTCCCGATGCTTTAGCCCGTTGTGCGACAAACCCACGCAGCTCATCCATTCGTCCCGTGCCTTTCCGGAGTCCCTCCTCGGCAATCTGAATAGCTTTTTCTCTTTCACCGGACTCCCAGTAAAATGTAGCAAGATCATAATAGTCATGACCATAAACCAATTTTTTTGTGCGTAGTTCGAGGTACTTATCACGATCACCGAGCGTCCGATATATTTCGCGGGCATGGTTTATTTTCCATTGATTCCGCATACCTTCGAAGGCTTGTGCCAACCTCATTAGATCCGAATCATTGTAACATGCGGCGTGGGCAACCTCATGAAGCATATCATCCATTCCCGCATTCCCGCTCTCGATAAATGGCAGTATCCGGTTCAGCAACTCCATTCGGCTCTCGGAATCAATCGAATTCGAATTAAGGAGTTCACATATTTCCGATAAAAGACCACCTACATAATCTTCCAGATCATAGTCGCCGCCGCCGTACGTATCCAGTTCGTTAAGATCGGGTTCAAGCTCATCCCAGAGCGAGAGAACAATCTCACTATCCGCTCTCTTTTTGAGTACACCCGAAAGCAATTGGTGCTCTTTCAGGAATTCAAAGCATTCACGACGGATATCGGGCCTGTCGGTGACAAGGATGGAAATTAAATTTCTTAATACTTCGGCGGGGGCGGCATTGAGCAGGGTTGTAAGAGCGTTTATTTTAGTTGTATTCTTTGCCATGTAATTTAAATTTTGGTTATATGGATTTTTGTTACCCTACGAATCTCATTCCATCGCATCCTGAATTGCAACGTGCAGCCCCCAGAAAGTATACGATTCCGGCACCTCGATAAGCCGCCAGATTTTTGGCTCGATCTCAAGAAGCGTCACTTTAAATCGGTAAATACTCCGTTGTCGTTTGGTCATTGGACTGGCGTTATTTGGTTGTTTAAGAGTAGCAGGTGGATTTCACTAATGTATTAATTTGATTTTAAATAAGCAAAATAGCGAATAGGTCATTTCCCTATTTTCTCATCCCCTATCATATCTCCTTGACAATACCAAATACAATCCTTACATTTTTTTGATTCACATGTCAGTCATCAGGGGATACCACTCAAGAAATTGTCTTCTTATCTGAAAAATCAACCACCTGGAAAATAGATACATGAAATCTGAACGTACAATCGCGGTGCTGCACGGATATCTGCTCGAAGGGTCGGGATCGAATCTGTGGACACGCTCTATCATTTCGTCACTCTGCAGGCGGGGGAAAACGGTCCACCTTTTCTGCCAGGAGAACCACGGCGATATCTACCCCTTCATTACCGAGATGCGGATATACGAACGCGATGGCTCGTGCCGGGTAGCATGGAGCCGCGATCCGGCGGAACCGGGACGCTGCATCCTTCACAAACCCGTGCTGGGCGACCTGCTGCCGGTCTATGTGCGCGACCGCTACGAAGAGTTTTCCCGTGTAGTGCCGATGATCGAGCTGTCGGATAATGAGATCGAGACGTACATCGAACGAAATGTTGAGGTGGTGGCCCGGGTTGTCCGTGAGGAAGACATCGGGATCATCCATGCCAACCACGCAGTGCTCATGCCCGAAGTGGCGCGGAGAGTGAAAAAGCAATGCGGAACGCCGTTTGTAGTGATGCCTCACGGAAGCGCGATCGAGTACGCGGTGAAGAAAGATTCTCGGTTCAGGGATTTTGCTGCCGCTGCCTTCCGTGAGTCGGCCGGTATGTTCGTGATCGGCGATGAAATCCGCCGGCGTGTCCTCGATCTCTTTCCGGAGATCAATGGACTCGAGCTCAAGATGCGGGAGCTGAATCTTGGCGTTGATACAACACTCTTTCGGACGCTGGAACCGGCGGGGCGTACAGAACAAATCGATGATTTCCTTCAATATATGGCCGGTGTGCCGCATGGCAGACAAGCCGATGTACCCGAAAAACTCCGTTCGGGTCTGGAAAACCGGTCAGAGACATCGGTCGCACAACTGCAGAAATTGTTTACCGAAATCGGGAACTACGATCATAAGAAGCCGGATGAAAATTTGGAAGAATCGATACGATCGATCGATTGGGAACACGATGAAATAATGCTCTTCGTAGGTCGGTTTATTGCCGCGAAAGGATTGCAGGCCGTGGTGACCGCACTGCCTGATCTGCTCGAACAACATCCGCGTCTCCGGCTGCTTGCAATCGGTCACGGACCACAGCGCGAAGTTATGGAAGCATTTCTATGGGCTCTGGAACGGGGAGACGAAACATTGGCCGGACTCATCGTGGCTCATGGTAGAGATCTGGAAATGGGCGGACTTTCGGGGTCGTATAAAGAAGTGGAAGCATCCTGGAATTCGCTTGGTGAAACGGGGACGCTGCAGTGGTTCGAACGGGCGCGAAATACGATACGTCGCGATACGGTGGTCTTTACCGGTTACCTGACTCATCCTATGCTCCGCTACCTGTTTCCCTGTACCGATATTTCTGTGTTTCCGTCGGTCGTGGCTGAGGCAGGTCCTCTGGTATTCCTCGAGGCGCTTGCTTCGGGAAGCTTTCCGTTGGGTACAGACTTCGCCGGTATGGGTGCAAGTATAGATTCAACGATCCCCTGGGTCGGTGAATCGGTTGCCGATGCGATGCGCCTGCGGCCTGATCCGCATCACCTGGTTTCAGATATTGCCGACCGTGCACACACCGTACTCGGATTTGACGGAACACACCGCGAAGTCCTGCGCAAAGTTGCTGTGGATAAGTACGACTGGCAATCTGTCAGTGAACGTATGTATGAGGCACTTCAGGCGTGGAGCGAATAGCGATTCACCGCTTTCCGTTCGCCGCTCGGCGAGCGGCGTTACAGATACTCTA
>SLQE01000369.1 GCA_007131635.1 Bacteroidota bacterium
CTTCTACAACTCCCGGGACACTAAAGCGATTAATATAATTACTATGAAACTCTGAAAAACCGAACTGCAAAGCATGGAAAAACTCATGTCTGCTCAACCGGGCTTCGAGAGTATCGGGTGAACCCGGGAAGCGTGTCGCCGCCTGCCGGGTCAGCGGTCGATAATACCCGTTGTGTGTTGCGCTCTTTTCTAATCTGTACTCGTATCTTGCATCTATTATTATATCGGGCGGTGAGAGTGAATACCCCGTCAACCGGTGAGATAAATTCGGTTCCGGATATCCCATTTTGTCAACATACGTACCGTAGAGCTCATGCAGCACCTGCAGCGTTTGTTCTCTGTGTTCGTCGGTACATTCACCGCTCTCATATCCTACACAGACTATATTAAATAACGTAGAATCATTGTCCTCTGTTTGTCCATAGGACTCCTCAGAAGTACCGTTGTACCCCGTTTCATGCTCTGTATAGTTTACACCTTCGACAAGTACAAATGTCTGAGGTTCGCTTCCTATGTATGGAATAATAGTACCAAAGAAACCGGTCGTCGCATCAAAGTATCCGCGGACGGTAGTCCAGAGTAATTTCGGTTCCAATTCATCGTCCTGTACAACCATACCCGCGGGTGAGAGTATTGCGATTGACAGATCCTGAGGTGTAATACCATCGGGAACCGGTAAACCGAGGGCAAGGTAATGACGGGCAGGTGTGATAACCTCTCTCGATGCAGTGAGCCGGTAGAAACCACCCACCAGATCATCCCGTTGTATGTAAACCGGCAACGGCGCATCCGTCGTCGGATCATCTACCCTCTCGATACGGACCTCTACCCCTTCATCGAGAGCTCCCGGGGGCGCACCCACTGCTACCCTTCCTCTGCCTATTATAAAACCTCCGGGTTCCAGCAACTGGATTTCCTCCAGATATCCGTCGAAGACCATTGTCGTATCGAGAGATGAAATTTCAATCACCTTAAACACAAGAGTCGAATCGGTCTCACCATACACACGGTATAAACCCGACTTTAATATGATTGTATCCGGTGTTAAAACTGATGTCGTGAAACCATCAATCGTTAATCCCGTAATTATCAACTGCTGGGGAATGTCTGTGATTTCATTATAGGTCACAGAGAATCCGACTTTATTCAAACGCTCGAGCGGTACTGTAAACTCCGGGTTATCCCGGAGAGATACGGAGGATTCGTGCGTTTCATATCGGTCTTTCGAAACCCGGAGTGTAAATCCGTCATCGGCAATCTTTCCGATCGTTGCTTCTCCGGGGATACGTTGAGAAGACACAGAGAACACCGGACCTGCCGGATGAAAACCTCTCCCCATTTTCATTAGTTTAATTGCCCGTGATTCTATACCGTCGATTCTGAAAAAGTAAACACCCGTGGAGAGATGTCCCAACGACAAATTAAGTTGATAGTATCCTGCGTCAAGCGGAATCCGCTCCGATGCAACCCGCTGACCGAGGATATTGTACACTGTTGCAATAATCGTCTGTGCTTCGGGTATACCGATATCCACACGTGTATCATCTTTGAAAGGGTTCGGATAGTTGTGCGTGAGTGAAATAGTCGATGGTAATTCCGTGTGCTCTCCGACACCTGTTGCAGGTATTTGTATGATTGCTATACCGTCGATATCGGTATATGCCGAATCAATCACAGCACCGTCTTTCAGGATACTCACCATCGCCGAATCGATCGGATTACCGATATAGCTGTCCCCCACTGAGACTTCGACTGCAATATCCTGAGCTGTCAGTTTAAGTAAACATATAAAAGTAAGGAATATCGATACTATGAGCCGTTTCGCCGGCACCGTTAATTCCTTTCAGGGTTAATGAATGTCAAGTGTATATTATGCAATCCGTGAAATCTGTGGCTATGTAAAACATATGATAACTATCGGAATAACTCAACAATTCAATCTAACGCTTGGGAAAATGAAATGCAAGAAAAAATGAACGATGGAGGGGAAAGCAATAATAGGTGTGATGTACTCACCAGTCTGTCTATCGCTCTTTACTTGTTTATCTAAATATGCTATCTTTTCGTTTGTCTGACAAAACGGAAAAAACTATATGATAAAGCAATATTACAGACTCAGCCGTCCGATTAACGCATTGGCCGGCTGTGTTGCGGTTTTTCTAAGTGCCTACGTTGCCGATGCTGTTTCCTGGTGGCCGATCATCTTAGCGGCAGTGACGGTCTTACTCATTACGATCTCCACGAATGCATGGAACGACTACCTCGATATTGAAATCGACAGAATTAACAAACCCGAACGGCCTTTACCGGCGGGTTTAATCAGTCCGCGCGGAGCACTTATTTTTTCCATTGTCGGATTCGCCCTTTCACTGGTAACAGCCGCTTTTATAAACCTTCCGGCATTCCTGATCGCTCTCGGTTCAAATATTCTGCTATATTTCTATTCACGGAAACTGAAATGTACCGTCTTATTCGGCAACGCAGCCGTGGCTTTTATTATAGCGCTTTGTTTTATCTTCGGTGGTGTTGCGGCGGAGAATGTTCCGCCCACAATCATGCTCGCCGTGACGGTATTTTTTGCCATAATGGGGCGGGAAATCCTTAAAACCATGGCAGATCACAGGGGAGATCTACAGCAGAACTGCGGCACGATAGCCACGGTGTGGGGTAAGAAAACTGCCGGAGTTTTAGTTAAAATTTTTATTGGAATCACTGCCGCGGCAATGCTGCTGACTCACTTCAGCGAGCGGTACAATCCCGTGTACCTGGTCATCGTCATCGTCGTCATTTTCCCGCTACTGACATACATCGCGCTCAATGCCAGGCACAATGCCGACAGCCGGACGCTGGAGCGGAACAGTACTTTCATGAAATACGGCTTTTTCATCTGGTTTATCGCCGTAGCATTGGGTGCAGGTCTGAACGTTTAAATACGATAATGATGGTACGCACAAACCTCCCGATGCAGTAGCGCGTAGGATGTCAGGCTGAGTGATGGATTGTCACATTTCCCCCGAAGGGGTGTAGATTGTGTGAAAAGATCTAATTTATGTAGAAGCCAAATTATTTTGGTGTAGTCCGTCGAAGACGGACTTAAAAATATTCATAAACGAGCGATTTATAGAAAGGTCGCAGGCGAAAATAATTTCGCCTCTACAAAAAACTTATGTGTTAAGTAGTTTTCACACAGTCTCGTTGGCTGAGCCAGACTCCATGCCTGCCGCAGATACCCTCGCTATCATCCCTCGACTCCGCTGCCAATGAACCACGTTGTCAAGCGGTAGTAACTGGCACAAGTTGAAAGTGAAATTGTTTTGCTTTTTTCATAAGAA
>SLQE01000446.1 GCA_007131635.1 Bacteroidota bacterium
TCTCCAGAAAAATTGCAATAATAACCGGTGCCGGCGGCGGTATCGGACGAAGTATCGCGAAAAAGTTTCTTGAGGAAGGAGCCTGTGTTGTCATTACCGATGTTCAAGCGGAAAGATCGAAGGATGTCCATGATGAGTTCTCGGAACTTTTCTCGAAAGATGTCGTCAGGTCATCGGTTGTGGATGTCACAGCGGAACAGTCGGTCCGTGATGCATATAAAGCGGCCGTACTCGCATATGGCGGTGTCGATATTATTGTCCACTCGGCGGGACTTGCAATTTCCAAACCGATTGTCGAAACGACTATCGATGATTGGGATATTCTGTATAATGTCATGGTGCGGGGTCAGTTTCTCCTTGCGCGTGAAGGGGTGAAAATAATGCAGGCACAGAATATCGGGGGCGATATAGTAAATATTGTCAGTAAAAATGCACTGGTATCCGGTCCGAAAAATATTGCCTACGGTTCGGCAAAAGCAGCACAACTCCACATGTCGCGTTTGATGGCTGCGGAGCTCGGACCGCAGAAGATACGCGTCAATTGTGTGAACCCGGATGCGGTGATACGCGGCAGTAAAATATGGGATGACGGCTGGGCAGCGGCTCGTGCGAAAGCGTATGGGATCAGTGTTGACGAACTTCCTGCATTTTACGCCAAGCGGACGGTTCTTAACGAGGAAGTTCTGCCGGAGGATATTGCGGAAGGGGTTTTTTCTTTCGTGAGCGGACAATTGAAAAAGAGCACGGGAAATATCCTCAATGTCGATGCAGGAATTACCGAATCATTTCCGAGATAGGGCGGCGAAGGGGACTCTAATATATATCAGAGGTAAAGCTGATGAATTCACATATCACATTGCCGGGTCTGCTGTTAACGGTTTTGCTTTCCATGCAGTGCGGTGATGTCGAAAAAGATGGAATCGATGCCGATTTTTACGCGAATGAAGTAAAAAAGGAATTCCTTTACGCGTGGAACGGGTATAAAGAACACGCATGGGGATATGACGGGCTGCGTCCGCAAAGCAATACCGGTTATAATTGGTATGATGAAACATTGTATCTTTCTGCGGTTGAAGCTCTGAGTACTATGTATATACTCGGTCTCGATGAAGAGTTCCGGCATACCACGAAATTTATTCTTTCCCGCCTGTCGTTCGATAAAGATATATACGTAAAGAATTTCGAGATTACTATTCGCTTGCTCGGCGGATTAATCTCGGCGTACCAATTAAGCGGAGAAAAGGGTTTCCTTAACCTCGCAGACGATCTCGCTTCAAGATTGCTGCCTGTTTTCGAGACACCAACCGGTATGCCGTATGTGTATGTGAACCTGAAAACCGGTGTGGTACGCGGAACCGAATCAAATCCCGCAGAGATCGGAACGCTGCTGGTTGAGTTCGGAGCTTTGAGCAAACTGACCGGGAACCGGGTATATTATGATAAAGCGAAAAAAGCACTCGTGGAATTATACAAGAGAAGATCTCCTCCGGGACTTGTCGGCACGAAAATCGATGTCATAACCGGTGACTGGCTGGATACGAGGAGTCATATCGGTGCCGCAATTGATTCCTACTATGAATACTTACTGAAGAGCTGGCTGTTATTTGGCGACGAAGAGTGTCTGATGATGTGGGAAGAAAGTATTGCCGCCATCAATACCTACCTTGCCGATGAAAGAGAGAACGGTTTTTGGTACGGGCACGCGGATATGTATACCGGTGAACGGGTCAGGACATGGTACGGTGCACTGGATGCTTTTTTCGGCGGTGTCCTTGTAATCCATGGGGATCTCGAGCGTGCACGGCGTTTACAGGATTCAGGTTATTATGTCTGGACAAAGTTCCGTCTGCAGCCCGAGCAGTTCGATTATGAGACCGAAACGATTGCATCGCATCCGTATTATCTCAATCCGGAATTAATAGAATCCGCTTATTATCTTTATAACGCAACGGGTGATCCTCTCTATCGCCGTATGGGAGTAACCTTTTTAAATAGTCTCCGCGATTATTGTAAAATCGGATCCGGCTTTGCCGATGTAATGAATCTCGATACGAAAGAACTCTCCGATCGTATGGAGAGTTATTTTCTTGCCGAGACCCTGAAGTATCTCTATCTGCTTTTTTCCGATGCGGCATTGCTCGATTTGAAGCACGTTGTTTTTACGACCGAGGCTCATCCGATACAGAAAACGTGGAAGTAATTCATTAACCATTAACAGGTCCATCATTATGAGTATACGTATTCAGCCTGACCATATACTGGAACATAACGATCGATTGCTTAAAAAACATAATCAGAATTTTCATTATTTAAGCGGGAAGCTTGCAGGTGAAGGACATGATGTTGAGAAACTCATATCGGACATTGCTAACTTTCAGATAGCGATACCGAGCTGGGCGCTTGGCGCCGGAGGAACGCGGTTCGGACGGTTTCAGATCGGCGGTGAACCACGGAATCTGTACGAGAAAATCGACGACGTGGCTTTGATACACACGCTTACCGGTTCCGCCGATTCAATTTCTCTGCATATTCCGTGGGACATACCCGACGATGCCGATGCAATTATTCAACACGCATCCACTGCAGGCATTGCATTCGATTCGGTAAATTCCAATACATTCCAGGATCAAAAAGAACAGAGGGAATCCTATAAATTCGGATCGTTAGCTCATACGCAGAAGTCTGTAAGAGACCGGGCGATCGAACACAATATACAGGTGGTTGAATACGGAGTAGCATTGGGCACAAAAATACTGACTGTCTGGCTCGCAGACGGTTCAAATTTCCCTGGGCAGGTTCATCTCAGAAAATCGTTTGAATATACACTCGATTCACTCCAAAAGATTTATAAGAGTATGCCCGGCGATTTTATTATGCTGGTCGAATATAAACCGTACGAACCGAATTTCTATTCAACGGTGATTCAGGATTGGGGCTCTTCATTGCTGCTTGCGACGAAAACCGGCGACCGGTGTTATTCTCTCGTCGATTTGGGACATCATCTTCCGAATACGAACATAGAGCAGATAGTGTCCCGTCTTATGATGGAGGAAAAACTCGGCGGTTTTCACTTCAACGACTCAAAGTACGGCGATGACGATCTCACGGTCGGCTCCGTAAAGCCGTACCAGTTATTTTTGATTTTTAATGAATTGGTCGACGGCATGCGTGATCCTTCATGTAAAAACAGAACACCCGCCTGGATGATCGATGCAAGTCATAACGTGAAAGATCCGCTTGAAGATCTCATACAATCTATCGAGGCAATAAAACTTGCGTACGCACAGGCACTTATAGTAAACCGGGATGCGCTCGGCAGCGCGCAGGAAA
>SLQE01000235.1 GCA_007131635.1 Bacteroidota bacterium
ATATAGAACTTGTACCGAACGTGAATCCGCCTGAGGGTGAGGGCTATGTGACATTTTCGGTGATGGCAAAGGAAGGACTGCCGTCAGGCACGAAACTAAGGAACAGAGCGGAAATTATCTTTGATTTCAATCCGCCGATTATAACCGATGAAGTTGTGAACACTCTTGATTTCAAGCCGCCGGTTACAACGATACACGAGTTGCCTCCGGAGGGTCTGGGTCCGGAAATAGTCGTCCGATGGACTAGTGATGACGGTGCGGACGGTTCCGGTGTAGAATCGACGGTTTTATACGTATCGAAAGACGGAGGCGGTTTCTTCCCTGTTGGTTCGACAGGTGCCGATTCACTCCTTGTTCCCGTCGATGTGGGATCGCGGTATGCATTTTATGCATTGTCAAGAGACAGAGTGGGCAATGTGGAGACAATTCGTCCGCTCGCAACCGAGACGCTCATTACCGGTACGACCGGCGGCATCGATTATGGACCGGATGTTCCTGCTGTCTTTTCATTGCATCAGAATTATCCGAATCCCTTTAATCCAAGAACGATGATTGAATTCGCTCTGCCCCAGGATGGTTTTACGACATTGAAGATATACAATATGCTGGGACACGAAATTGCGACATTACTATCCGAGGATATGAAGTCCGGACATTACAAGTTCGAATGGAACGCCGCCGGTGTCGCAAGCGGAGTGTACATATATCGTCTGATTCAGGGCCACAACATGCTGGTACGTCGTATGATATATGTGAAATAAGGAGTCTCTTTTTCCGGTCCACGGACTACACGGATCGTATAATATATATATCCGTGTAGTCCGTGGTATTTTGTTACCGGCTCATAATTTGACCTGCCATCGTATATTCATATCCTGCCTGTAATAAATAAGGTGGTCTCATTGTTTCATTGTGACCATTTCCTTTTAAATAACTTGGAGATAATGGTCAATCGTTGTATATTATTTTTTTAAAACCACACCTGATGTATGTTACCGGCTGCAAAGGAGTCCATCATCAAAAAAATAATATTTTTTGTGCTTTTAACACTATTTATTATTCTCATTTTTTTCGTCAGTGAAAAATTCGCCACTGATAAAGACCCTGTCACATTGTTCCAGGATTTGCGGAGGATGGTCAATATATCTCCGCGAGCATATATTTTTGTCCCTTACGGTCCGGATGAAAACAATCCGGGGACGAACACATACCCTGCTGACAGATATCCGCACGCGGGAGGGATCGGCGGAGGGAGCGGTACCGGTGTGACGCCTCCCGAAAATGCGTGTGTGGTCGGTTCTTCTCCGGACGCAACACCGGAATCGACCGTTCGTCAGTTTATCGATTGTATTACGCGTGCTTCCGACGGCGATTGGATATGGATAGAGAACGATGTTACTATCGACCTGACAGGCTATCTACAGAACACCAATCGTGCAGTAATGATTAACGGCAAAAATATCACTATTGCAAGCGGCAGAAACTCTGAACAGAACGGTGCTCTAATAAAAATTCAAAACGGTGCAAGGACTCCCGTGAACTATGCCATAACCGTACGGAATGCAACCGTTCGTTTCACGGGCATAAGAATGCATGGCCCCGCGGGAACTGCTGCCGTGGATTGGACTGCCGGAATACATGCGTACGGAAAAAATGCGAAAGTGATAGTCGATAATTCTGAATTTTTAAACTGGGACAGGGCTGGAGTACTGCTTGCTATGGACACTTACGGCATAGTCCACCATAATTATTTTGAAAACAGATACGGGTATGGATACGGAGTAGCAGTTTCGGGTAACCGTTATGGCGGTGCAGAAGCAATCATCGAAGCTAACCGATTCAGAAACAATAAGCACGGTATTGCCGGTTCCGGCTGGCCCGGTGATAAGTATACGGCAGGATGGAATATCGTCGAAGAACCGACAGCGGAGGTGGCGCACGGACCGGATGAATGGTTCCCGTCCCACGATTTTGACATGCACGGCGGAAAAGACAATGACGACCGCGACGATTTAATAGCCGGTGAATCGGTGACTATCTATAATAATACGTTCAAGAATGATTTTTCATCTCCCATTCGGGGAAATATTACCATACGCGGAAAAACTACACACACATCGTATATCCAGCACAACGAATTCAGATACAAAAACCCCGAGAATGCTATTCGGCAGTATTATGACTTTGGGAATCTGACAATTCAGGATAATGTGTACGGTGAAAATAACAGCGGCTGGTATGCGGCATTCACCGCAGACGGTACGTCCAATGGATGGTACCGAATTGCCACGGAGAATACCTCCGTACGTGAGTTTGCATTACAGGATATTGAGGGCCTCGGTAAAGATCAATTATTTATGGCTGACGGCTCGCACTGGAAGGTAGCTAAATTTATTGCAAGGGAGAAAGGCGGAGGATTATACCCGGTGTGGGAAAGTAAAATAAACTGGGAATACCTCGAACAGAATTCCACCCGGCTACAGGATATAGGGTTCGGAGATTTTAACGGAGACGGTCATACCGATATATTAATCGAATCGAACGGTAACTGGCATATACGATGGTCGCGAACAGGTGCCTGGAGCCGTAACTGGAATACCGCTAAGCCTGAGGTAAGTAATCTCAGGTTCGGAGATTTTAATGGCGACGGACAAACCGATGTGTTCTCGGTGGAGATTATAAACGAAAACGGGGTTGATAAAACAAATTGGATAGTAAGTCTCGGTGCCGGATCGCCGTGGCAGGTTCTGCGATCATGGGAATTGGCATCGGAGGACGGACAGAAAGCGCAACTGGAAAATCTGGCATTCGGCAATTTTATTGATAACGGTAAAACCGATGTGTTCTCGAATTGGGATGGAAATTGGTGGGTCAGCGCAGGGGGTACCGAAAACTTCAGACGACTGAATTCAACTGCGGCCGGATTTGATAATTTAGCATTTGCCGATTTTAACGGCGACGGTATTACCGATGTATTCACCTCGTGGGATGGGTACTGGAGGATCAGCGACGGAGGAAGATCGAGTTGGAGGGTATTCGGAAGATCAGGGATGACGGTGCCGAATTTAAACTTCGGGGATATTACCGGTAACGGTCAAACCGATATTATCGGAAGATTATCGGCACGGTGAGAGGTTAACTATAGTGATCTGATTGTAAATACTAATGCCGTCGCTTTGGTTTTATCGATCGGTTAGCGTATAAATTATCCCATCATATAAAAAAACTTACCCTGCATATTGAAAAAAGTTCCCTCATTAGAATAATTTAAAGAAGTATTTTTCTTTTTAATTTGACAATCATTAAGAAAAATGTTAAAAT
>SLQE01000352.1 GCA_007131635.1 Bacteroidota bacterium
GGCATCAAAATCCCGATCATCATGCTGACCGCGCGGATTGAGGAAGTGGATAAAGTGGCGGGATTTGAGGCCGGTGCTGATGATTATGTTACGAAACCTTTCAGTATGCGCGAGTTTATCACCCGCGTGAGAGTACAGCTTCGCCGCTTTGCGAATGGTGAACAGAATAGTAGAGAATACACATCAGGCAATATATGAGTGAATTATCAGAAAATACTAGGTTTTTCGGGAAAATAAGGAATAAAAAGCTTATTTCAACGAACTGACAAAAACGGATAAAACTTGATAATTCTTGACAAGAAACTAACACACTTGACATTTTGACGATATATATTGAGAGCGAGTAAAGTCTCATATCTAGACAATCTAACAAGAGGGATAGTTATAACATGCACAGATGATTTTTAGCATTGGCAGCTGTGATATGCATGTTTTCTTTAATTCATATATAAGGCTTTAAAAACCATCTACCATTACAACTGGAGGGGTTATGAAATATTGGAATTTTTCTTTTCTCATGGTTGGATTATTTGTTTTTCTCTTTATGTCCGGCTGTGTTGAACACGAGGAGATACTTGCTCCGGCATCGATAGAAATTGAGTATCAGTCAAAAGCAATAAGCGGTGACAGATATCTGATCGGGTTTAAGGATACACCCAGGCCGGATATAGTCAACGCAGCCGGAGGAGAGGTATATAAAACATTCACTATTGTACCTGCGGTGGCGGCACATTTACCTGAACAGGCGGCAGATGCCCTGTTGCGAAATCCTCATGTGCGGTTTGTTGAGCCCGATTATGAGGTGTTTGCCCATGGTCAGGAAGTGCCCTGGGGTATTGATCGTGTCTTTAAAGATGAAGTATATCCCTTCAATACCTGGGAAATTTCTACCGGCGCCGGCATCGGAGTCGCTATCCTTGATACGGGAATAGACGAGAACCACGAAGATTTAAATGTGGTAGGGGGAATTACCACGATTGATGATAGTCACTGGGGGAACGACGTTAATGGTCATGGCACACACGTGGCAGGGTCGGCAGCCGCGCTCGATAATGAAGTGGGTGTTGTAGGGGTTGCACCTGATGTTCTTCTCTATGCCGTCAAAGTACTGGACGAGGATGCGCGCGGCGCCGTATCAACCACTGTGGCGGGTATTGAATGGGCGGTAGAACAAAACATACCAATTAT
This sequence comes from Bacteroidota bacterium, assembly GCA_007131635.1. Classification (GTDB taxonomy): domain Bacteria; phylum Bacteroidota; class Ignavibacteria; order T3Sed10-11; family T3Sed10-11; genus T3Sed10-11. The sequence goes on from SLQE01000352.1 coordinate 1,189, forward strand.
CAATATGAGTCTTGGCAACCGCAATTACTCGGAATTAATGCATGCAGCATGTGATGCTGCTTACGCTGCCGGTCATTTAGTGGTTTCCTCAGCCGGTAACGAAGGCAATCCGGGAGGTGGAGGTGACAATGTCACCTATCCGGCTAAATTTGAATCTGTGATAGCAGTCGCGAATTCCACTGAAGATGATAATCGCAGCAGGATGTCAAGCACGGGACCGGCTGTTGAGCTTATCGCACCGGGTAGTTTTATAAACAGTACACTTCCCGGAAACGACTATGGTCTTAAAGGCGGAACATCTATGGCTTCACCTCACGTTGCCGGAGCTGCAGCTCTGGCCTGGGCCGTGAATCCTGATTTGACCAATGTTCAGATAAGGGAAATCCTTCAAGTCACAGCCGAAGATCTGGGACTCCCTTCAAACCACCAGGGGTATGGGTTAGTCCGTGCTGATCTGGCAGTGGCTGCGGTTTCAGGGCTTAAGCCGCCGGCGACCGGAAGCATTGAAGGGACGGTTAAAGATGAAGAGAGCGCAGCAATTGCAGGAGCAACTGTTCTTGTCGAAGGGACCGGTTTATCAGCCACAACAGATGCGAATGGAGATTATCTTTTAGAAAATGTTCTGGCGGGAGATCAGGATGTTACAGCTTCAGCTGACGGTTACTATTCGCAAACGGTGCCAGTAACGGTTTTTGAAGATGCTTCAGTTACACAGGACTTTACGCTCGTTGCCATTCCTCCTGTTCCGACCTATACGGTTTCGGGTACGGTTACAGATGTTGGGGGTTACACCTTAGAAGGTGCAACTGTTACCATAATGGAAACCGGGCAATCAGCTATGACAGGGAATGATGGCACTTACTTAATATCTGATGTCGAGGAAGGCACCTATGACATAACTGCGAGCAGAGATGGTTATAGCAGCAAGACCACGATCGTTACGATTAACGACAACACTACTGTGAACTTTATGCTGGAAGAACAGACCGAAGAGTTGCCCGTTATTCAGGTCTTTGAGCTAACCGACACAAGCAACCCTTCCTGGGTGCGCGTAGCAGTTGAGTGGGCGGTTTCCGGAAGCAATCTTGCTACCGTGAAGAGTGAAATGTTCCTCGGCGAAAAATCAGTCGACTCACAAATCTCCTCTGTCAGCGGCGATCAGGCAAGCGGAACACACGAACTGCGCAACCGCAAAGGCAGCGATGATACTTATAAAGTAACTTTAACGGTCAGCGATGCCGATGGTAACACAGCGACTGATACCAAATCAGTATTCGGAACAACACTGGAGACAGGCATGGTTGACGACATAGACGGCAATGTATACAAAACAGTAAAAATAGGCGATCAATGGTGGATGGCGGAAAATCTGAAGGTTACACGGTACGATGACGGGACTGACATTGATTATCCTGTTGCCAATCAGGATTGGATGGAGAGGACTGCCGGGGCATATGCTATTTACCCGCATGGTACTGTAGATGGTATCGACTCCGATGAAGAAATGGTTGATGCATACGGTAAACTGTACAACTGGTATGCAGTTGATGATGACCGTGGCTTGTGCCCTGAAGGCTGGGGTGTTCCGAGTGACGAAGAGTGGACAAATCTGGGTGATTATCTTGGTGGCGATTCTGTTGCGGGTGCTAAACTGAAATCTACACGTACCGTTCCTGACCCACATCCGAGATGGAATCATGCTAGGTTGATTTCTACCAATGAAAGTGGATTTTCAGGTTTACCGGGTAGCCAACGTATGTATGATGGTGAGTTTTGGCACCGACCACCCGGATTTCACGCTTCCATTTGGACTTCTACAGAAGAGGATCCCGGTTCCGAATTTGCTTGGTCCCGGTTCTTGACCCATAACAGTGATGCGCTGCAACCATATATTGGCAGCCGTAAACGAAGCGGTCGTTCTGTTCGTTGTATGATGTATGAGGAGTAGGTTATATCGCTATTTTTGAGGGATTTGGCGATGGTGCATTAAGATTTCTGGTAATTTGTTTATATTATTATATTGATTCCATGTCCCTGTGCTTGCATAAAAAGCTAATTTTTAGTAGGTTATCAGTGTAAACCACTGAAAATACGGATAGACATCATTTTTTACTGGTTTTTTATTAACGGTTA
>SLQE01000094.1 GCA_007131635.1 Bacteroidota bacterium
GGTTTAGGTTCCACAAGCAGCAGCTTTAGTACTTTTTCGATCTTCTTTCTTGAAATGTTAACCTTACCCTCGATCTCCGTCATCGAAAGTCCGTCCTCTTCCCGATTTAATACGTCCAATATTTCATTTGCGTTTGCTTCCGGAGGGAATGCAGTATCTATAAAGTAGTTCGTGATGTCCTCATCCTCCACACCGCTCAGCATTATACCATACGCAGAGTCGACGGCTCGGCCTGCTCTGCCGACCTGTTGATAATAATGAACAACCGATGCGGGGCGTTGAAAATGGATAACAAATGAGAGATCGGGTTTATCAAATCCCATACCGAGTGCGGTCGTCGCTACTAACGCTTTTATTTCATTGTTGATTAATTTCTTTTCAAGCTCTACGCGACTTTCATTGTCAAGACCTCCCCAATAAGCATGGGCATCGATTCCTTGAGTTTGTAACCAATCCGCAACCCGCTGTGAATCCTTAATGGTCAAAGTGTAAATAATTCCGCTTCCGGGAAGATTTTTCAGATGCCCGGCGAGCCATGCCATTCGTTCCGCCTGATCTGAAAGTTTAATATTTTGCAATCGGAGACTCGAGCGTACAAGCGGTCCCCGCATCACTTCCAGGGTTTTCCCTAACTCTTTGGTAACATCGTTTACAACACGGTCGTTTGCCGTGGCGGTGGTTGCCAGCACCGGTACATTAGGCGGCAGTAATTTCAGGATCGATACAATTCTGCGGTAATCCGGTCTGAAATCATGTCCCCAGTCCGATATGCAATGGGCTTCGTCGACAACGAATAATCCGATTCCTTTAGCAATGGGAAGCAGGATATTATCACGAAAGTCATCGTTAGCCAATCGCTCCGGGGAAATTAATAATACATCTACTTCACCACGGAGAAACCTGTTCTGGACGTCTTCCCAATCCTGCCGATTACTTGAATTGATCGTTGCTGCATGTATGTTGATTCTCTCAGCCGCTTCGATTTGATTCCGCATAAGAGCAAGTAAGGGAGATATAAGCAAAGCAGGACCTGCACTTTGATCACGGAGAAGTCTCGTCGCAATAAAGTAAACTATACTTTTTCCCCAACCGGTCCGTTGAACCAACAGCAGGCGAGATTTATCGATGACAGTTTTATTTATTGCCTCCCACTGACCCGGACGAAAGCGAGCTTCCGGATTTCCAAGCGAAACTCTGAGATATTCGAGAGCTTTGTGCTCAAGGTTATCAAACATTTTGTGCCCCCCTGTATTTTTAAAGCAAAGGTATTGTACTTACGCACCCCTAACTTGAAATCACAAAATTTGATTTCAAGTAATCCATACTTATTAATTTCTTTTTCTATCTATATTTCGCTTTCTTCTCTTTACCCCTGAATCCAATCGGGGGGGGTAAGTTTCTGATCTTCTTTCATTAATGCACGCATTGCGTCAAAAACAATTTTGAATTGTTTATCATATTTTTTCTCGAGGTCGTGTAGTTTGCTCACGAGGTCTTTATTGCTTGCGAGCATTTCGCGTAGTCTAACAAAAGCACGCATAATCTCCAGATTTTATAATTTAAGAACTTTGCCAGCAAATAAAAAATAATCACGCTTATCGACAACGAAAAGCGCCACGCCACAGCGTGGCGCACTCCATAGCAATTTATTTACCCGGCTATCAACCGCATCGCCAGCAACACCATCATCCCGAACAACGCACCGAGATAGAGCATTCGGATATACCGACGCCCTTCCTGTCCTTTCGATTTCCTGAAGCGCATAACCGAGTATACTATAATCACATCCATAATAAGTATTGGAATGATGTACATCAGAGGGAGGAGTCCAAACACAAATGGAACCATGCTAATGAGAATCGCCGTACCGAAAATGATCGTACAGATGTTGACTGCTGTTTCCGCGCCGTATTGTATCGGCACCGACTTCGAGTCCATTTTCTTATCCCCATGCATATCCATTACATCCGCTGCAATCTCTTCTCCGAGGTTTATTAATGCGGCTATTACAGCAAACAGCCATACAAGCACATCGAACGGCACACCGACCGATACTCCGCCATAGATAAATGTCATCCCGACTGAAAAGCTGATCATCAGATTGCCGGCAATACCGGCTCTCTTAAATTTCCAATTATAAAGAAGCGCTACGATCCAGAGAACAACAACAAGTAAAAATACGGAAATGCTTATCAGAAAACTTAATACAAAACCGAGTATCGAAACGATACCAAAAAGGATCACGACACCGGTGGGCGATACCCGTCCCGACGGCAGCGGACGTTCGGCTGCGTTGATTCTGTCGCTCTCGATATCGAACAGATCGTTCAAGATTAATGCCGAGGCGGAGATGAAGAATACCGCGCCGAAACCGAAGAGTAATATATTCACGGGCGGGAGTGTTCCCAATGCGAGCACCTGTCCGAGTACGACGCAGACCCCCGCTGCGAACGGGAGTTCGAACCTGAAGAGGGTGAGATACGAGGTGAAGGTTTTCATTGTATCGTAACTTTATTATATTGCTGGACCACTTTCCAAAGCCAATTCTACCGCTTTTCTTGCATGCAGCATCGTGGTGTCGAATACCGGAAGGACACAATCCTCTTCTTTTATCAGAAGCGGTATCTCCGTGCAACCCAGAATCACTCCCCCGGCACCGACCTCGTGTAGCTTCCCCATAATAGCTTTAAACTTTTCTCTTGAATCCTCGTTCACTATACCTGCTATCAGTTCCTTGTATATGATAGTGTGAACGATATCCCGTTCAGGTTTTTCGGGTATGAGAACGTCTATACCGTAAATCTCTTTTAACCTGCCTTTGTAAAAATCATGCTCCATCGTAAAACGTGTACCGAGCAGACCGACTGTGTGCAGGTTTCTTTTGATAATCTCTTCAGCCACAGTATCCACGATGTGTACGATGGGGACGTTAATGTTTTTCTGAATATCGTCGGCCATTGCGTGCATTGTGTTTGTGCAGATTACTAAAAGCTCCGCACCCGCATGCTCGAGGGTTTTCGCAATAGCGATCATTCGATCAGTCAACGTCTGCCATTCTCCCCGATGCTGCAAGGTTTCAATTTCTGCAAAGTCGACCGAATATAAAATAGTTTTGCAGGAATGAGGGTCTCCGAGTTTTTCCCTGACCGTCTCATTTATAATGCGGTAGTATTCACGTGAAGATTCCCAGCTCATTCCGCCGATTAAGCCGATAGTTTTCATTTAGGTTGTCTGTTAATTTTTTGGAATGCCTTTTTTATCTAACATTTGGAGTGCGGTTGCCACGCAACCGCTTTTTTAGTATTACCACAAATATCTCA
>SLQE01000023.1 GCA_007131635.1 Bacteroidota bacterium
TAAGGAGATCATCACCGACCAGCGAAGTCAGCTTGTAATCCGGGCAATCGAATCACTCCCGGAAAAATATCGCGATGTTATAATACTTCGGCATCTCGAGGAAAAAAACTACGATGAAATTGCGGATAACCTCGATTTGCCCCTCGGTACCGTAAAAGCCCATATTTTCCGGGGCCGGGAGCTTCTCTATAAACAACTCAGGAAAAAAATACGCGATTATTAATACGAACTGCAACCTTTTTCCACATCGAGCGTATATCATAAAAGGACACATATACACTATTATTATGAATTTTACTTGTCTCCGGAATAGGAGAGTAAAAATATGAAAAACCAAATATATCGGTACTTTTTATCGACGGTGATTGTCGCTTTAGCCACGTATGGTTTGGCATACGGTCAGTCGCACTATCAGAAAGAAATAGCCGCTTCAGGTGAAAATTCGGTCCGTGTTCACCTTGAGACCGCATTCGGAACAGTCAATATCGGCAGCGCTGCAGCCGATAAAATTCTCATTGCCGATATGGTTATTGAACCGGCCCTGGAGATGAAGACCGATATACAGTACCGGATCGAAAACCGGACCGGACTCCTCGATTTAATTTTACGTCCCGTAGAAAAAACCAGAAAAGGCTGGGGAAGAAGGGGCGCTGATGCCGGAACATGGGATCTCAAATTCAGCGATACTATACCGCTTCGTTTCGATATTGAACTCGGCGCAGGCCGGGGTACATTCGATTTCACCGGTATGCATATCGACGGGTTAAATCTATCCGCCGGTGCAAGCAGTGTCACCGTACGGTTTGACGAACCGAATAAAGGATCCATCGATAATATACACATCGAGTCGGGCGTCAGCAGATTTACCGGAGAAAAGCTGGGGAACGCTCATTTCAAAAATCTGAAATTCGAGGGTGGTGTCGGATCATATACGCTCGACTTTGACGGAGATTTACGGCACGAAGCAAACGTCGATGTGGAACTGGGGATAGGTGCGGTGACATTACTCATTCCCGATCACATCGGAGTCAGATTACATGCAGCGCAGCGATTATTTTCTTCGGTGAGTGTACCCGAAGATTTTGAAAGCATCAATCGTGATGAATATATATCCCGAAATTATGAGACGGCAGCGGGGAAATTAAATATAAAAATCGAGTCGGGATTCGGGAGCGTGAGGGTAAGACGCTGACAATCAGCCCCCGTAGAATTCCTCTACGCCGTATTTGCCCGCTGCCCAGAGCGAGAGTAAGATCGCGATAGAGGTTATCGCTCTCTTTTCACGATCACGCGGAATGATCAGTCCGTATGTGTCGATGACGAATTTCATATTATCCAGTAGTTTTCTGATTTCGCGTTTTGTGACCTTCCCGTGCCAGTATGCGACGAGATCGACCAGCATTTCTTCATACCTTCTCAGAAATTCACCCATCGAAATCACATCATAACTTCTCGCGGTTCGCGGTTTACAGATAGTCAGTAAGTCGGCAACATATTCATCCCAATAAAACGCAAAATCTTCATTCTCGGATCGGCGTAAATATTTTGCCCTCTGAACTGAAAAGGCTGCTTTTGTTCTCACCCTGAAGCGCGGCAGTATCGGATGCAGGTCGAAAATAGGTCTGCCATCCTCGCTGTCTTTATCGATATATCCCCATCTGCGCCGCAATTGAGGCCATGTCAGAATATTCACGACGGGTGCCGCTTTTGAATCGATGATAACGTATCGACCGTGATTTCCACGCTCACCGTTGACGACGGTAATCCAGTGGTTCCACTGATCGACACAAACGATACAGGGGCGGTTCTTCTTGAGATATCCGAGCAATAATTTTCGAGCGGGTTCGGCTTCGCGTCGGCGTATCAGCTTCATCTCGGCGTCGAATGCTCTTGCCGCTTTTGCGAGTTTAATCTCATCGGTTCCCGACCACCAGTGCGTGCCTGCCATTCTGGCGATTTTCACTTCATCCACAAAAGCGCCCAACATTATAAGAGCATGTTTCAATGCAAAGGGCCCGCATGTCCATTTATTCGGTTGAGGATAAAGTCCCATGAAAAAGTACCTTTCCTGCAAGAGATGTGTTTAACAAAACTATTGAAATATATTTATAAAAGCAACTTGATTTTAAACAAACAATTGCGTAATTATTCTGAGTAACAAATGCAGGAATCAGGAATATGAAAGAGAAATTACGTGTAACGGTATTATATAACGAGCCGTATCCTTATGAAGAAACGGAAAAAATCGATGAGAGTAAACTGGAATTCGAGCCGTATTTCGATACCGATGTACCTAATCCCGAAGAGGATATTGAAACAATGCGATTGGCTCTCGAAGAGGAAGGATTTCATGCCGTATCGGTAAATCTTAAAGACCGGTTCACAACGCTCCATACGGTCCTCACGAGAAACCGGCCGGACGTTATTTTCAATCTCGTCGAGGTATTTAACGATTCCCCCTGGGACGAGTTCAAAGTTGCGGCAATGTATGAATTATTAAAGATTCCGTTCACCGGTGCTCCGGCATTGACACTCGGGATCTGTCAGCGAAAAATGCTCACCAAGCAAATACTTACGGCAAACGGAATCCCGACACCAAGATTTAAAAAATACACAAAAAACCACATACCGCAGCGGCACGGATTAAAGTATCCTCTTATTGTGAAGCCGGGACGCGAAGACGCGAGCACCGGCATCGAGAATGAATCGGTTGTGACCAATCGCGAAGATCTGCTGAAGAGAGTGCAACATATCATCGAAGACTATCACCAACCGGCACTCGTCGAAGAATATATCGACGGACGTGAACTGAACGTATCGTTACTCGGAGATCCCGATCCCGTCGCACTTCCGATTTCGGAAATCGATTTTTCCGAAGTTCCCTCCCACCTACACAAGATTGTTAGCTATCAGTCGAAATGGGATCCGAGCCACGAAGCGTATCACACTGCATTTCCGGTCTGCCCGGCCAACCTTCCGAAAGTAACCACAAAACGTGCCCATCAGATAGCAAGGCGGGCATTTGAGGTCATGCGATGCCGCGACTACGCAAGAATCGATATGAGATTAAGTAAAGATAAGAAGCTCTACGTACTTGAAGTCAATCCAAATCCCGACCTTGCACCCGAAGTCGGTTTTATGCGAAGCGCCGAAGAGGCCGGTATGACGTTTGGTGGAGCGCTTAAAAAAATTGTTAACCTTGCTCTCGTGAGAGGCGGAGGGTGAGTAGCGCGTGGGGCGTGGAGCGGGGGGATGTATGGATGCGTGGATGCGTGGATGGATGATTGGTTGATTGGGTGATTGTTATAGGGA
>SLQE01000248.1 GCA_007131635.1 Bacteroidota bacterium
ATATCCCGGGGTTGTCCGGACTACTTTACCACGTACTTTTTATACCGTTCATTCACTCTTCCCCAGTGAAGGTTGTTGATAAAATTATCAATATATCCCGCACGCCCGGGGCCATCCTTATGGTAGTAGGCATGTTCAAACACGTCACAGGATACGAGAGGAATAGCACCCCATATCGCACCGTACTGGTGTTCATCCACAAGGACATTAAGAAGTCGACCGGAATAGAGCTGATCGAACACAAGTAATCCCCAACCGCTTAACTTTGCCGACATTGCGGTTGCTTTAAAATCTTCCTTCCACGCATCCACCGATCCGAATTCATTTTCAAGAGCGGTTTTAACATCGAGTCCTTTTGTCACGTCACCATCGCCTCCGAGAACTTCCCAGTAGACATCGTGAAGTAATGTTCCCGCATGATTCCAGGTAAATCGTCTTTTCAATTCACCGACTTCGCTATAGTTACCGTTGGCGGCGGATCGGTCGGTATTTTCAAGACCCTTTTCGATCGCATTCAAAGCAACGACATAACCTTTATGATGTTTGTTATAATGCCAGTCGGTTGTTTCGGGGCTAACAACGTCTGCCAGAAGCTTTTTTGCCTCTTCATCCGAATATGGTCGTGGATTAAATTTCCATTCGTATGCCATTGTCTATATCCTCCTTATTTTTGAGTGTATGATAGTTTGTTATGTTGAAGGTTGTTTGGTAAATTTCGGGTAGTTGAGTGCCCAGGTTTGGTGGTCAAGTTTTTTAAATATTTCCTTTGATTCGAAATATTCTGCAACGGCATGAGCCATTTTTTCCGCTTCGGAGTATTTAACTTTTTCTTTCTTGTCTTTTTCCATGAACTCCATTATACCATATTGAAGATCACGGAAGAATATATTCGATTTGTGGTAAAGCGGGAATTGCGATTTTAAAAATTTAAGGAATTCGTAGTGATTGCTCGTTAAGAGATCTATCTTTTTCATATAATGTTCCTCTGGTGTAATTGTTTTTCATACGTTACTTGTAACAACCGGGCTTTGTGTTCCGAATAATTTTGTGAATGTTTGCGTGTTCCACTATTCTTAGCATTATAGATTATCTATATAATTTCCGCAATGGTCATCGTGTGAAAAAAATTGTTTATATTTCTTTGAATTTTCCCGAGCGGGCGGCGGATTGTACATTCATCAAAAATATAGCAGCTCTCAGGCCCTTGCGCAAAGCATTCGGCAAGCATAGGTTTCTCAAGCTCAATGGCATTAATAACATCGGATATTTTAATGTTTTTGGGGTTGTGTAAGAGGACATATCCCCCCCGTACCCCCTGATATGATTGGATAATTCTAGCTTGTGCCAGTTTCTGCAATACTTTCGCCAGGAGTTCATGGGGCACGTTATACCTCTGTGATATTTCCTTTGCAGTACAGACAGAATGATCCTCTATTGAAGCAAAATGCCGTAACGCAATAAGCCCGTACTCAACACGTTTGGATAACCTTAACATTCTATTCTCTTGTAAAATACGACCATTTTTATCCGATTTTATACATTTAAATATATAAAATTCAGTCCTAATGTCAAAACGAATCGGATACCGACCGGAATCTGTTAATTAATAAATAATGTAAATATATACAAATCCTTGATTTACAACCACAGTTTTCGTAATTTAGTTCAACCTACAGTTTTGTAATAATTTCAATTTCCGAAGAAAACTATACATGAACAATAATAATCCGCAAAAAATCGAAGATCTGATCGGTGAAAATATTTCCGGACAATCTACCAGGGAGAAAATCAGCTATGTAGCAATTATCGGTCTTGGTGTGATGGGACGTGGTATCGGCCAGGCTATCGCAGCAGCAGGAATCGACGTGCTTGGTGTTGAACGAAATCAAAAAATTGCAGAAGAAAGTATGGATGCGATCAAAACTAATCTTGATCGGGAAATACAAAGATGGGCAATTACAAAAAGTGAGCGGCAGTCTATCCTGTCCCGTGTAAAAATTACGGATGAGATCGACCAAATTACCAACTGCGACATTGTCATCGAAGCAATCGACGAAGATTTTGGGGCAAAGGAAGCGCTTTTTCAAAAAATCGATACACTATGTGATCCCGAAACCATCATCATATCGAACACTTCTACTCTCAATTTGACAAAACTGGCCGAAAAAACCCGGCGTGCAGAAAAAATTATCGGAATGCATTTCCTGCAACCGGTTCCCAAGGTACCTTTGGTGGAACTTATTCGCGCATTAAAAACTTCCGACGATACATTTACCACGGTTAAACATTTTGCCGAACAACTCAATAAAACAGTCGTTGAAGTCTATGAGTACCCCGGATTTGTCACCACACGAGTCATCGTCCCGATGCTGAACGAGGCAATGCATGTTCTCATGGAAGGTATTGCAACGGCCGAAGGCATAGATACGGCAATGCGGCTCGGATATAACCAAACAATGGGACCGCTTGAACTGTCCGATACAATAGGACTCGATGAAGTTCATACCTGGATGGAAACTTTGTTTCGTGAACTCGGTGATCTGAAATACCGACCCTGCCCGATACTTAAAAAATTAGTCCGGGAAGGAAAACTTGGTAAGAAAACCGGTGAAGGATTTTTCAAATACAACCAACTCGGTCAGAAAATATGAATATACTCGTTCTCAATTGCGGAAGCTCGTCTGTAAAATATCAATTTATCAACCCTGAAAAATCACGAGTTCTTACCAGTGGAGTCGTTGAAAGAATCGGCATGAGCGATGCCGTACTCCGAAATAAAAGGTTTGACGATCATGAGATCGTGATAAGCGGGGAGATACTCGATCATGGCATCGCCATCGATTATATACTTGCGGTTTTGCTGAGTAAAAACCACGGCGTCATAAAAGACAAGAAAGAGATCGATGCGATCGGTCATCGTGTGGTGCACGGCGGAGAAACATTTACCGAATCGGTTCTGATAACCGGTGATGTTGTAAAAGGAATCAGAGATAATATCGACCTTGCTCCCCTGCATAATCCGCATAACCTTCGTGGTATAACTGCCTGTATCGATCATTTACCCGAAACTCCGCAGGTAGCCGTATTTGATACAGCCTTTCACCAGCAAATGCCAAACCACGCGTATTTGTATGGACTACCATATTCTCTATACAAAAGATATAAGATTCGCCGGTATGGATTCCATGGAACATCACACCGGTATGTGTCCGCACGAGCGGCTAAATTAATGGATAAACCTCTCGAATCGCTGAAACTCATTACGTGCCATCTCGGTAATGGGTGCAGCATGGCAGCTATTTCCGGCGGCGTGTCAATAGATACGTCCATGGGTTTTACGCCTCTCGAAGGACTCCTGATGGGAACACGCTCCGGTGATATGGACCCGTCCGTTATTTTATATATTATGGCAAAAGAGGAGTTGAGTTCTTCCGAAGCAAACGCTCTTTTAAACAAACACAGCGGGCTTATGGGAATCTCAGGCATCAGCAGCGATATGCGAGATGTACTCGAGGGAGCACGAGACGGAGAAAAACAGGCGATAGTTGCATTTGATATTTTCTGTTACAGAATTAAAAAGTATATCGGTGCTTACGTGGCAGCTCTCGGTGGCATCGATGCAATCATTTATACGGGCGGGATCGGTGAGAACAGTTCTGAAGTCCGCTCAAGAAGCTTATCCGGATTATCACATATCGGTATCACTATCGATGATGAAATGAATATGTTATCCAGGAAGGAAAAGAAAATTACTAAAGACGGTAGTCCTGTCGCCGTGTTTGTCATTCCCACAAATGAAGAGCTCATGATTGCATACGATACTATGGAAATCGTAAAATCCAGTTCTACCGAAAAAATCACCGACTGAAGTACAAGACAAAATAGTTGTTACAAGGTTTCTTACCTGTAATTTTCAATTTCCAGAAAGGTGTTCTATTTTTATATAGCATCCTCTCCGGATTCTTCTGTTCTGATACGAACAGCTTCAATGACGTCGTATACAAAAATTTTCCCGTCACCGACCTGCCCGGTTCGTGCAGATTTCACAATGGTATCTATGACCCGGTCTACAAGCTTATCAGGCACGATAATTTCTATCTTGAGTTTCGGTAAAAAATCAATTTGATATTCCGAGCCCCGATATACTTCGGTATGTCCCTTTTGCCGTCCGTACCCCTTTACTTCTGTCAGGGTTATTCCGCGGACACCAACTTCCGACAAAGCCTCCCTCACATCATCAATTTTAAATGGACGAATGATTGCTTCGATCTTTTTCATATCGCTTATTTCCCGTGACAATGTTTGTATTTTTTGCCACTTCCGCATGGGCAAGGATCATTTCGTCCGACCTTCTCCCCTACCTGTACCGGTTGAGATTTCTGGCCGGTTTCCTGAGGACGGCTTTGTTGACCGGCCGCTCCCCGTGCCTGCTGTAATCCCATACCGACCGATGACCGGTGGATTGTTTGCATATCCCGTTCACTAACGGGGCTTCCTGCCCTTTTAATCGGTAACTGTCCCTCTCTATGCGGAAATGCTTTAAAGACTAATGTAAGGGTTTCTTCTGAGATTGTCTCCATAGTTTCTAAAAATTGCCGGTAAGCCTCATTTTTATATTCAATGAGAGGATCTTTTTGACCATATGCTCTGAGGTGTATTCCTTCTTTCAGATCATCCATTTCACGAAGATTGTCTTTCCATTTTACGTCTATGACCTGAAGGGTTGCCATCCTTTCGAGTTCAGCCATCAATTCAGAGCTAATATCTGTTTCCTTTCTCTCATAAAATGCTCGTGCATTCCTCACAATCTCCCCGGCAACACCATCCTCTCCCAACATCTCCCATTTCTCGGGAGGAATATCAACATCGACAAGAAGCACTCTCCGGACATGTTCACGTAACTGTTCGATTTCCGCATCACCGTAATAACGATTCGCAATTTTGTTAGCCCACTCATCCAGAATATCGAACATTTCGTTTTTTAATCGTTCGCCGGATAGTGCCTGCTTCCGTTTTGAGTAGATAACTTCCCGTTGTTGATTCATCACGTTATCATATTCAAGGAGGCGTTTCCGGATTGAAAAATTATTTTGTTCGACTTTTTTCTGCGCCCTTTCAACCGACTTCGTGATCATACGATGCTGAATAACCTCCCCTTCCTGCAGTCCCATACGCTGCATTACCGAGGCGATTCTTTCACTGCCGAATAGTCTCATCAAATCGTCTTCGAGGGACAGATAAAATCGTGAACTTCCCGGGTCCCCCTGTCTCCCTGCTCTTCCCCGCAGCTGACGGTCGATCCGTCGGGATTCATGACGTTCGGTCCCGATGATATGCAAACCGCCATTCTCTTTTACTCCGGGGCCGAGCTTTATGTCAGTCCCGCGTCCCGCCATATTTGTAGCAATGGTAACTGCACCGGATAAACCGGCGTTCGCGACGATTTCAGCTTCGCGCTGATGTTGTTTTGCATTTAGAACGTTATGAGTTACACCTTTGCGTTTCAGCATTCTGCTGATAGTTTCAGAAACGTCAACGCTCGTTGTACCCACAAGCACCGGTCGGCCGGAACTGCGCATTTCTTCTACTTCGTCGATCACGGCATTATATTTTTCCCTTTTTGTGCGGTATACCTGATCCTCGTGATCGGCACGGACCATAGGTTTGTTTGTCGGAATAACCACAACATCAAGCTTATAAATATCCCCGAATTCCTGTGCTTCGGTTTCTGCGGTGCCGGTCATACCCGCAAGTTTTTTATAGAGCCGGAAATAGTTCTGCAGTGTGATTGTTGCCAGGGTTTGGGTGTCTCGTTCGACTTTCACTCCCTCTTTTGCTTCAATTGCCTGGTGTAGACCGTCGGAATAGCGCCGGCCGGGCATTAATCTTCCGGTAAAGGTATCAACAATGAGAACCTTACCATCCTGAACAACATATTCATCATCCCTCTCGTAGAGTGAGTATGCACGGAGCAATTGCTGAATTGTATGGAGGCGCTCGCTGCGTTCGCTATAGATTCTGGTAATTTCATCTTTCTTTTTCTGTTTTTCTTCATCAGAGAATGAATCGTTATTCTCCAACTCACTGAAGGCGGTTCCGATATCCGGGAGGATGAACATTTCTTTATCACCACCCGCATACGATGACAGCATTTCGCGCCCTTTATCCGTCAGATCGATAGAATGCTGTTTTTCGTCGATTGCATAATAAAGTTCATCGTCAATTTCCGGCATCCGCTTGCCCGACTCCCGCATAAATTCATTTTCCACCTGCTGCATTATTCGTTTGTGAGCGGGCTCTGAAAGTATTTTCGATAATTTCGTTTGCTTCGGTAACCCACGATATGCACGGAGCAACTGCTTCCCGGCTTCAAAATCATTATTCTCCTCTAATAAGCGCTCGGCTTCGGATACGAATTTCGTAACAAGATTTCTCTGAGCACGGACCAGTTGACTGACCGGATTTTTCAATTCATTGAATTTATGATCGTCACGATTTACCGGGCCGCTGATAATGAGCGGAGTCCGCGCTTCGTCAACTAAAACCGAATCAACCTCATCGACAATAGCATAATTATGACCGCGTTGCACCATATCCTCGGAACGTATGACCATATTATCGCGAAGATAATCGAATCCAAATTCATTGTTTGTCCCGTACGTTATATCGCAAGCGTATTGAATTTTCCGATCCTTAGGAAGCATATTGCTCTGGATCACACCGACGGTCAAGCCATGGAATTCAAAAATCGGCCCCATCCATTCGGCGTCACGCTTGGCGAGATAATCATTGACGGTAACAAGCTGAACTCCCCGACCGGTAAGTGCATTCAGAAATAAGGGAAGGGTTGCGACGAGCGTTTTTCCTTCTCCTGTGGCCATCTCCGCAATTTTTCCCTGATGTAGTGCTACACCTCCCATAAGTTGCACGTCAAACGGGATCATATCCCATTTGTACTTGTTTCCGACAACGGTCCACACCTGACCCAACAATCGTCGGCATGTGTCTTTTACGATTGCAAATGCTTCCGGGAGCAACTCATCGAGAATTTCTTCGTATTCAACATCGAGATCGTCATTCAATCTCTCCAGTTCCTGATGCACCCTGTCATACTCCTCTACCGCCAGGTCTTCCGTAAGTTTCTGTTCCAGTTCACCAATACTTTCGCGTAGGGGCCTCGTCCTTTCATCGATTCTGTTTTTTAATTCTTCAGTTTTTGCACGGAGTTCATCGTCACTGAAATTTTGAAATATTTCGTAATGTTGATTAATTTCCCCCGGATATGGCTCTAAATCCTTTATGTCTTTTTCACGCTTACTGGGGAATATTTTGTTTACCCATTTCCACATAGTCAATTATCGTTCCTCTTTTAAAATAATGATTACCGTTTGAATATACCAATTGATTTGTACTTGTTCAAGAAATTTGCCTTTTTTTATAAATCTTTATAATATATGCAATTATGCAACCTGAATCGGTAAAAGCAAGTATGAAACTAATACGTATAACGTTCATTATCGGAATTCTATTCCCCGTTCTGCTATTTATTTCCTGTTCATCCGTACCTGAACTAAATAAACATACAGAAAGAGAATATCCTGACCGAACTGAGCGATCGAAACATTCTCTTCTTGAGATACAATTGCAGAATATTTTAAAAAAGGAGGAATTCATTCACACTATTCCTTCGATCATTGTGATGTCTGCAGATTACGGTGATACCATCTTCTCTCATCAGAGCGATCTGCTGGTACGACCCGCATCGACCCAAAAGCTCATCACGGCAGCCGCGGCACTAAAAATCCTGAATCCGGAGTTTAATTTTCGAACTGTGTTGTACCGCTCCGGTGATATCCGAGATGGCGTTTTAGAAGGTGATATTTTAGTAAAGGGGTATGGAGATCCCCTGCTGAGTATGAGCGATATGAAATCAATGATCGAGTCGTTGACTCTATTCGGTATACGGAAGATTAACGGTAATATCATTATCGATGACTCATATTTTGACGATGTACAGTGGCCGACCGGATGGATGTGGGATGACGAGCCTTTTGCTTTTGCACCCTACATCAGTGCGCTATCGGTAAATAGCAATGTCGTGACGTTTTCAATCGAAAGAACGATTGAATCGGATACCAGCGTATCGATTCAGGTTTTGCCTCCATCAACTCACATTCAATATCATTTTTCCGCAAAACAGGGGACCGATCATCGGAATAATGAAATAACAATTCTACCTGATCACACAACCAGCCGGAACCGTTATCTGATAACCGGAAATCCTAAAAATGCACGTCTGCCGAGAAGATTTACGGTTACGGTACGTGACCCGTCAATGTTTGCAGGATTTCTTTTCCTTGAAATACTCACTGAAAACGGTATCGATGTTTCCGGCTCCGTGCTCCGGGGAAAAAAAGATGACACATCTCTCCCTCTTGTACAAATAAATACTCCGATCGGTATGGTTCTTCATGCTATGAATAAAGACAGCAATAACCTTGCAGCAGAGTCGGTCTGGAAAACAATTTCTGCTGAATTGTTCGGACCACCGGGAACGGGGGACGGAGGAAGTCGAGCAATTCAAAAGGTTATGGAACAGTTTGGGGTATTTACGACGAACGCCCGCTTTGCTGATGGTTCCGGTGTATCGTTCTACAATCTGATCACGCCGCGAATGCTGGCAGAATTACTATATCGCGTACATGAGGAGCCGGAAATTTTTAAATATTTCTATGAAAGTCTGGCAATCCTCGGTGTAGATGGAACACTGATAAGACGGGGTATACACTCAGGTGCACAGGGGCGAGTCCGGGCGAAGACAGGAACACTCACCGGGACTAGTACACTATCCGGATATATCGAAACCATATTCGGCGAAAAATTAATTTTTGTAATGATGTTCCAAAATTTTACACTACCTACAGGTCGATACCGGCAAATACAGGATGAAATTTGCGAAATTTTGATCCGTTTTAACAGGGAAGCATCGGTGCTTACAACTCCGCTGCGTAATGCTTCTCACTATTATCGTTGACCATCTACCGCCCCGAGCGGACTCTCACACTTCCATCGAGATCATCGACATCGACTCTTCCCTCATCAAAATGTACACGGACATGGTACATATAAGGGACATTCACGGTGAACTCTATACGTTCATGACGAGATCCGTATCCCCGCCCGGGTATCCGCCTTCTTCCTGTTCGTTTTGTCCTGACGATAACATCATTGGCATCCTGTTCCAGACGTATTTCGAGCTGATCCAGAATCCTGGCTGTCCCGTAAACATCGGCCTGAACTCTTACCTCATCGTATTCCCACCCCCGGATAATAACATCACCGTGTGCGATATCCATGTGCAATGTGCCTCCCGGTTCGACCAGAAAACTTTTATCAATGGTATGAACCTGGGCAACAGTAATTGACATAAATAATACCGCGATTGAAATAATAAGCAGAATACGGTTTAGATAAATTTGTTTATTCATTTAAATATAATAGTTTATTAATGTTTGTTTATCCTAATACTACCACCTGAGGTCCTGAGTACGATGTCGGGTCCGCCGTTATTGATGGTACCTTCTATCGACGAACGGGATAGGGAGCCCTGCACGGTTATCGGAAAATCTGTACTAACACTGCCACCTGATGTACGTGCCGATATATTTGCATCGATCTCTTCGGGCAAATGAACGGTGACACTACCTCCCGAGGTTCGTAGATTAATCCCTTCATTTTCACCCAGGTATCTCAAAGTAATTCCGCCTCCCGACGTGCGTGCATCTACTTTTCCTTCGATATCCGACAAACGAATCGGTCCTCCGGACGTTTGAGCCGTCAGGTCTCCTAAAGCACCGTTCACGGCAATTGAACCACCCGATGTTTTCAGAACAATTGTACCTTTGAGGAGATCAGCCTGTATTCCTCCACCGGATGTTGTCAGATTAACGGCACCGTTCAGTTCTTCGGCACGGATTCCACCGCCCGATGTACGTCCGTCAATATCCCCGTCGATCTTTTTCAAGGAGATACCGCCTCCGGATGTCCGGAGTTTTACGTCATATTCAAAGGGTACCATCAGGGTATAGGCTATATTGATTCCCCGTCCCCAACGACCAAAGAGTGAACGTACCCGGGGTATTTCAGCTCGTATCTCTACTCCATCTAACGATGACTCTATATAAAACTCGATGTCATCAATATATTCGCTGCGTCCTTCTATTTCAATTCTGACCTGTACTTCATCACGGTCCCACCCTCTCACATCTATTTTACCCAATCGGGATTCAACCGATAGTAAGCCCCCGGGGCGTACATCAAATGATTTCTCAATCACCCGATCGGTCGTTGCGGCAAGTACGGAATTGGCGGGATCAACCACTCCGGAGAAACCTATAAGTAACGACAGGTATAAAACGGAAATAAATATAAAACTTCCGGCTCTGAAAATTACCGTTTTTGTATTAGTCATATTCACCACCTCAAAATTAATATAGAAATTTCAAATAATTATAACAAACGGGGTACTACTCAATGCATACGGAATATTTATTTGAAGGTTTCATTATTGTAATTAGCTCATGTTTTGATTATTTTTAAAAAATTAAGGTATCTGTATAATATCGGAAAACAATATGAAATTTTCCTTTTTTTCTATCGTAATCATATTTATGCTCATCGGTTGCGGAAATGACCGATCAAACGAAAACGAAATCCCCATGCATCTTCAGGAAGATGATATATACATACCCACCTTTGACCGGGAGCAGGCATTTGAATATTTAGTCGAACAGACAAGATTCGGCCCGAGAAACCCGGGTTCTACCGGACATCAGCAATGCCTTCAGTATTTAACATTTGAATTACACAAACACGCAGATGCCGTCAGTCAACAGAGTTTCCGTCATACCGGGTACGAAGGGCGTTCATATCAGATGACAAATATTATTGCTTCTTTCAATCTTGAAGCAACAAACCGGATTTTACTGGGAGCACATTGGGATACGCGACCGCGTGCGGAACGCGATCCTGATCCGAACAAAAGAAATGAGCCCATTATAGGAGCAAATGATGGAGCAAGCGGTGTTGCGGTGTTACTCGAACTCGCGAGGATATTCAAAAATCATCCCCCGCCTGTCGGTGTCGACATAATTTTATTTGATGGCGAGGATTATGGAAAAGAGGGAGATCTCGATCAGTATGCGCTCGGAGCGAAATATTTTGCCCGCAATTTACCCACGGGTTTCAGACCTCGCTTTGGAATCATTGTTGATATGGTGGGTGACAAAGAGGCTCGCTTCCCCAGAGAATTGTCCTCAATACAATATGCCCCGTGGCTGGTTGATCTGATATGGAATACGGCAAGAAATTTAAATATCCATCTATTTGAAGACCGCCGTGGAACTTCGGTATATGATGATCATATCCCCTTAAACGATGCCGGTATACCGACTGCCCTTATAATCGATTCAGAGCTGATCGGATACGATGGTCCGGATGTTCGAAGAAGATATTGGCATACAACCATGGATACTCCGGACCAATGCAGTCCGGAGAGTCTTGGAGCCGTCGGGACAGTATTGATTGAAGTTATCTACCGGCAAACTTTTTAAAATTTTTTCGTTCATGATTTACAAAGAATTGGTTGTCTACATAGACATGGGGTCTTATGATGAAGTCATCGCAGATTTATTGACACTCGACTTTGAGAGTTTCATCGAAGGCGATGATGCATTATATGCCTATATTCCATCCGACAAGTTTTCCGGGACAATGATCCCTCACATTCAGAAAAGGTTGCGAGATCTTGAGAAGAGAGCGGAAACAAATTCTCCTGTGATACACCTTCGCGACATACTACCGAAGAACTGGCATGAAGAATGGCAGCGTTCTATCACTACGGTTCAAATAGGTAAGAATATTATTATACATCCGTCCTGGAGTAAACCTGAAATACCGGACGGCACCACCTCGATAGTGATTGATCCGAAAATGTCATTTGGAACGGGACACCACGAAACCACCCAAATGATGGTCGAATTACTCCTGGAATTCCATCGTCCGGGAATGAAAATACTCGACGTTGGCACAGGGTCAGGAATATTGGCAATAATTTCCGCAAAGATTGGATCCCACGCTGTTGTCGGAATCGATAACGATCCGGATGCAGTGGCCGACGCACAGGAAAATATAACCCTGAATGGTGTCGAAACAAAAGTGCGGCTCTTTCCGGGTAATCTCGATGCATTACACGATGTGAAATCGCAAAGGTTCGATATGCTACTGGCAAATATTGAACGGAATGTAATTATTCAATATTTTGAACTATTTACGGGCTGTTTGCAAAAGGAAGGTTTATTGCTATTGTCCGGACTTCTTGCGGATGATCTTCCCGCCATCAAGAACATATCCCGGGATAATAATTTATCTATTGTGAAGCAAATCAAAAGAAGCTCCAGTACATCCGACAAATGGTTAGCAATAGCCCTAAAGAAATAAGACGATATGCATCAATCGATGTCGGGACCAATACGGTTTTGATGGTGATCGCCGATGTTACCGATGGTGGAATTATTGTTCCGATAAGAGAAGAGCAACAACTTCCGCGCTTAGGGAAGGAAGTAGATGCAAATCGAATAATATCGAGAGATTCTGTGAACCGGGTTCTAAAAACACTCCTTGAATATAAAAGAATAGCAGAATCTTTACATGTATCCGAGATATTTGCCTGTGGCACAAGTGCACTCCGTGATGCCTTAAACCGAAAAGATGTAGTCAAAACGATTAAAAATGAAACAGGAATTGCCGTTGAAGTTATCAGCGGTGATACCGAGGCAAAATTCACATACAGTGGTGCGCTATCCGCCTTCCCCTTTGTACCACAAAACACGGGAGTCCTTGATATCGGCGGAGGGAGTACCGAACTCGTTATTGGCAGCAATGAGTCGATGACCGTCCGTCACAGCATTGATATCGGAGCTGTACGCGTTACGGAACGATATTTCAACTCTCTGCCTCCATCCCGTCATACACTCGTTGAAGCCGAAAAATATATAAGAGATACAATTGCAAATAAAATTGATACAAATGAATTCGAAAGATTAATAGGTGTTGCCGGCACCATTACTACGCTTGCTGCTATTGACCTGAATATCCCACATTTTTCGGCAGAATTAATCGAAGGTCATATTATTTCCCGCGAGAAGATCGAGTCAATATACGGAGAGTATTCACATTATTCACTCGATGATATGAGACGTATACCGCAGATAGTTTCCGGCAGGGAAGATATACTTTTTGCCGGAATTGCAATCCTGAAAACATTTCTAACGATGATGAATCGAGAGACCATAATGGTAAGCACCCGGGGTCTAAGATATGGACAAATAATTTCAAAAATAACCATTTAGTATGCCTGTCTTAATGGATTATTTGCAATTTTTGCAATAAATCATTAAATTGTATTATTTTACACCGGAATCATACGGATAAAGATGTCAAAACCGATCAGTATTCTTTACATATCCAGCGAGGTAGAACCCTTCGCCAAAACCGGCGGTTTAGCGGATGTAGCCGGCGCTTTTCCGCAGCTTATAAGAGAACTCGGGCATGATATAAGAATTTTTCTCCCAAAATATGGTTTTGTGGGTGACAGGAAATTCAATATCTATGATGTCATTCGATTACGTGATATCCCTATTTCTATCGGAGATAAAACGGAAACAGCGAGTATTAAAAGTTCGTTTATAACAAATCAACGAGTAAAAGTCCAGGTTTATTTTTTCGACCTGCCAAAGTACTTTAACCGCGACGGAGTCTACTTCGACCCACAATCGAAAAAAGATTATCCCGATAATGACGAACGTTTCATCTCCCTCTGTCGCGGGGCACTTGAAACTTTGAAGCGTCTCGGTTGGAAACCCGACATTATTCATTGCAATGATTGGCAAACAGGGCTTATACCTGCATACCTGAAAACTATATACAAGGATGATCCGTTTTTCAACAAAATCCGCACAGTATATACGATTCACAACCTCGCCTATCAGGGTGTATTTCCAAAATCGTCGTTCGCAAAAACAGGATTACCGGAAGAATTATTTAACGAACAAACAGGGCTCGCTACCGGTGACGTCATGAATCTCATGAAGTGCGGGATTCAATTTGCCGATACCATTACAACCGTAAGTAAACGATACGCAGAAGAGATCACAACAAGCGATGAGTTTGGATGTGGTTTGAAAGATCTGCTTAAAAAACGTCGAAAAGATTTATTCGGTATTTTAAACGGAGTAGATTATTCCGTGTGGGATCCGTCCGTTGACCCACTCATACCGCAACAGTATACGCATAAAACAATCCAGGAAAAAGTAGAAAACAAACGGGAACTCCTTAAGGCCTTTAAACTCCCGGTCGATGATGCTGTCCCCGTCATCAGTATCATTTCGCGACTCGTTGAACAGAAGGGTTTCGACTTACTCCAGGAAATTGCCGGTACATTATTGAAAGAGGATATAAAAATTATTGTCCTCGGGACGGGAGAAAAACGGTATCAAACATTTTTATCGGAACTGGCAACCAAGTATCCCGATAAAGTAGGTGTGAAATTAACATTTGATGATTCACTGGCACACCTCATAGAGGCAGGCAGCGATATGTTTCTTATGCCGTCACGCTATGAACCGTGCGGATTAAATCAAATATACAGTATGCGCTACGGAACAATCCCGATTGTACGGGCAACCGGAGGACTCGAAGATACCGTTACCGATATCGATTCGAAAAACGGCAACGGTACGGGTATTAAATTCGGTCCGTATGACAGCAAGGCTTTATTACAGGCCATCGAACGCGCTCTTAAAATATATCGTGATGAAAAGACCTGGAACAAAGCTGTTAAAAATGCGATGCAACAGGATTTTTCCTGGGAAAAATCGGCAAAAGAATATATTACATTGTACAAAAAGATTTTAAAAAAGTAATGCGGGGTTTACATTATTGTCTTTTCCTTGATCGTGACGGAACAATTAACGTCGAAAAGGACTATATTAAAGACCCTGATGATCTGGAATTGATACACGGGGCCGCACGTGCCATACGGGAAGCACGTGAACTCGGATTAATGGTGATTGTCGTATCGAACCAGTCCGGCATCGCGAGAAAAATTTTAACCGAAGAAGACGTTCGAAAAGTCAATGAGCGATTGATTGAACTTCTCAGTGAAGAGGGTGCTTCAGTAGATGCAATCTATTACTGTCCTCATAACACCACCGGTGAGACGGAGTGTACCTGTCGAAAACCAAACACCGGTATGTTCGAGCAAGCCAAAATCGAACATAATATAGATTTCAATTGTTCTATAGTGATAGGCGATAAGTTAAGCGACATAGAAGCAGGAAGGCGTGTCGGTGCAAAAACTGTTCTGGTTTTAACGGGATATGGTTCAATGGTAAAAGACAGCTGGGATAAAAAGCCTGATGCTATTGACTTTGTCGCCGCAGATGTATACGATAGTATGAAATACATACGCAATCTTGTAGATACGTGGAAAACAAACAAGAAAGGAAGCGAGAGAAATACGTGAGAACGAGACTATTACTTATGCTGGCGTTGACAGGGATGATGATCTATTCAATCGGCTGCGATGAAGATCCTATCTCAGTCGGCGAAGGGATCCTCCCAGACGAGGATTTTATTACAATTGATACACTTGTTTTTATGGCAAAGGAATCGTTCTCATATGAAATTCCCATAGTAACAAGCGGATCGCAGACAATGTTTGCCGGTGAAACCGATAAACATCGCGTTGAAAGTATTTTCCGCTTCATTTCACCGGTCACACTTACCCCGGATACAGTCAGAAACTCGGAAATATTCGAAGCGACATTATCCCTGACACCGGTATATTCCATGGGTGATTCCTCCGAAACTCTTCCGCTCTATCTACACGAAGTCATCAGCGGCTGGTCAACGACCGATTTTAACCGCGATGTTTTTGAAACGATTTATTGGAGATCCAAAAGCGTCGCTGATACAGTTGCGATGGTAGGAGATACAAACCAGACCGTCTTTCGTTTACCCCGGGAATTAATAGCACACTGGGCACAACAAGAAGAAGAATCCATCGTTACACCGGGCCTGGTGCTTCGAAGCGATGAATCGGCAAATAGTATAATCGGATTTCGCGGACCGGGAGGTGAAAATGGACCCGAACTTCGAATTATTTACGGAGTATCGGGAAGTCCCGACACCGTCACTATTACGCAAAATGCACGAGCTTTTGCCGCGTATATGAAAGATGAACCCGATTTGCAGAATAACATCATCATACAGGCCGGGGTCTCCACCCGCGCAGTGTTGAAATTTGATATTCACGAAATTCCGAAAGGTGCGCTTATTCACAGCGCCGAACTTGAATTATTCAAGAATCCGGAATTCACGATATCTCACCCGGAAATCGGCGACTCCATCTTCGCCCACCAGTTAACAGATAATAATAAATTTCTTATGCGGACAGCTAACCGTGCAAGGTTTAATACTTCCGTTATCGACAGCATCAACAACATTATAAGGTATAGTTCTCTCGTAAGCGAAATAGTGCAGGATTGGGTGACTGTAGGAGAAAACCTTGGTTTTATTATACGTGACAATAGTGAAACACTTGGACTCCATCGAACGTCTTTTTATACAGAGACGGGTACCGATGAGGCATTACGGCCACGGTTAAAAATAATTTATTCAAGAATATAACCGGGAAAAGAACACTTATGCGATTAAGAACTTTTATCATAATAGCAATATTTGTAACTTCCTCGACCGATTTTCTGGAGGCCAAGGGCGGATCCGCTTATTCCCGTTTTGGAATAGGTGAACGGTTCCATTTGGCCAGTGTCCGTTCTATCGGTATGGGAGGAGCGTCAATAGCGCTTCGTGGTGCGAATCATTTCAACGTCGCTAATCCGGCGTCCTGGAGTGATTTCCCTGTCGTTCAATTTTCCGGCTCAATGTATTATCAAAATATAAGATCGGATGACGGTGTTCAGAGCGGCGGAATCGGATCCGGGAATATCAACGGAGCTATGCTTGGATTACCTATACTTCCCTCACGCGGTGTAACAATTGCCCTGGGGTTTATGCCGATGTCAAACCTCGGATATAACATCGAAACCCGAACCGATATCCCCGGTGGGCATCAGGCGACGAAATACATAGGTAATGGCGGAATCACAAACCTTGCTGCCGGTTCATCATTACAACTGCATCGCACTATCTCAATCGGTGCGATGGCTCTTTACAGAGTTGGGTTACTAAATTATGAATGGAGTAATCAGTTTTCCATCCCCGGTTACGGCTCAGCCTTTACGATTCGAGAACTCGACCTAAGAGGTGTTGCCGGACAATTCGGTGTTATGTATAGCGGTTTGCTATCCCCGCGCCGGGACGGTGAATACGGACCCGTTACTATCGGTGTTACCTTCACGACCCCGACCCGTTTGAATGTTGAGGAAGAATATAAAATTGTGTACGGTACCGGTGTCGATACTACCACTGTAAGGACCGGAACTATTGAATTACCTTATTCCGTTGGGGTCGGTATCAGTCTCCGAGCCGATCAGCGAAACATTTTTGCTCTCGATGCACGGTACGAACCCTGGGACAATTACCGGAGGTTTGGAAGTGCCGATGCTCATTTACGGAACGCAACCCGGATTGGTTTTGGTTGGGAAAGACTCGGCAGATATGATGAAATAGGTGCAGGTTTCATCGAACGCACCACTTTTCGTCTCGGATTTTTATACAATGCTTCTTACTTTAATATCCATAATCAGCCGATTAATGAAACATTTTTAACATTCGGTGTGGGGATTCCATTAAGCGGTGTTGCCGTATTAGATATAGGCTCACAAATCGGTATACGCGGTACAACAGAAAACAATCTCCAGAGGGATACGGTATTCAGGCTGTTTTTTTCTCTGAGTTTGTTTGAAAGATGGTTTATACCGCCAATAATAGAATAAATGTAGCTAGTTATGTTAATCTTTTATCTCAATAATACTACGATGAGGTGGTTAAGGTGAAAACACTTCTATGTTCCTTGTACCTACTCCTGGTTTTTTCAATGGGAGTGACGCAAAATACAATTGCATCGGAATCTGCAGACACAACACAGCAGGTAGACATGCAGCAGGTGCTCATGAATTGGAGTCTTTTTTTCGAGGACTACCGGAACGGTTACTATGAACGCGCAATTCCATATGGATGGAAAGTTATGGAACTCCATCCTACGCGTTTTAGAGCACTCTACGGTAATTTAGCCGAATGTTATCGTCAACTCTATCTTAAGACCGATGACCCGGAAAAACAAGAAGCTTATGCTGATACAATTGTCTACATATTCCAAAGAGGAATCGAACATTTACCGGATCGTGCAGATATTTACTATTTGCAAAAGGCACATTTTTATGATAATTACTTCTCCCCTCCGCGGATAGAAGAGGCCATTGAGGCATATCAGATAGCAGTCGACCTCGACTTCGAAAATATTGATTTCCAGTATATCGACAGGCTCGGTAATTTATATATGGATAATCGCGGACCGGACAATGACTATGAAGAACGTGCAGTCGATCTGTATCAACGATACTTAACCGAACGTGATCCGGACAATGCAACAGCAATGGATAGATTACGACGGCTGATACGTGACCCGCAGGAACTCATCCGGCTTGCAGAGGAAAAACTTCGAACTGATCCCGAGAACCCGGCAAATATATGGAGTCTTGTCCAGGCATACAACGCGGCGCAGGAATATGAAAAATCAATACCCTATGTTGAACAATTGACTGGAATCAGTCCGGAATCGGAAACATACTGGAGCGAACTTGCCCGCCTGTACGAACGTACCAATCAAATACGCGATGCAATACGAACGTATACCCAGTTAATGCGTTTAAAAGAAAATGATCCCGAGATACCGCTCAAGATCGCTCAGGCCTACCGCCAGGTCGGTAACCATCGCCAGGCACGCGAATACGCCCGCCGTGCACAACGGATGGACCGGAACTGGGGTGAACCTCTTTTTGAAATAGCTACGATATATGAGGAAATTATCGAAAGATGTGTCGTAAATACAAAAGGCGGTTGGGCAAATATGCAGCTCGAAGACCGCGTTGTCTATAAGCTTGCTCAGGAATATTACCAGCGAGCCGCTCAAATAGATCAGAGAATCGCATCGCGTGCCCGGGAACGCGCGCAATTCTTGAATAATTTAGTCCCGCAAGACGAAGACTATTTCTTTAATCGCGACTTGATCGTCGACGGAAAGATCAAGGTCTTTGGTGATTGCTACGAATGGATAGGAGAAGAAATTACCGTACCGGCATCATTCCGGTAAAGATATAACTTATTAGGAAATATTCTACGTTAGTCGATACAGAATCGTCAGAGAGTCATTGCTTTGTGTATCGATACAAAAAAAATGGAGTGCAATTAAATATAATTACGTCTGGCCTGGATTTTATCAACAACTCGCTGAACCTTAAGACAGAAGACGGGAAAAAGATAATATCTGTATATCGGACAATCATAATTGACTCACCGGCATTAACTGAAACAAAATCTATATGGGATCATTTGTAGAATACGTTAAGAAACAGGATGTAGAGGTTTATCAAACAATACGAAAAGAGCTCAATCGTCAAAATACGACACTCGAACTGATCGCGTCCGAAAATTTTGTAAGTCTTGCAGTTCTCGAAGCTTCGGGACAGGTGATGACAAATAAATACGCCGAGGGATATCCGGGACGACGCTATTACGGCGGTTGCGAGTTTGTCGATGAGGTCGAAAATCTTGCCCGTGACAGAGCAAAAAAATTATTTGATGCTGAATATGTAAATGTACAACCTCACTCCGGCTCTCAGGCGAACATGGCAGTTTATTTCGCTTTGCTGAAACCGGGTGATACGGTCATGGGAATGGATTTATCTCACGGGGGACATTTAACGCACGGTTCCCCGGTCAATTTTTCCGGTAAGATGTATCGAATAGTTCCATATGGCGTGGACAAAGATACGGGAAGAATTGATTATGATAAGGTGAGGGATATAGCACTCGCAGAGAGACCGAAATTGATCATTACCGGTGCAAGTGCATATTCCCGCGATATGGATTTTAAAGCATTTCGGGATATTGCGGACAGCGTCGGCGCTTTTCTGTTGGCTGATATTGCACATCCTGCGGGATTGATCGCTGCTCAGTTACTTACGAGTCCTCTCCCCTATTGCGATGCTGTAACATCCACAACTCATAAAACACTGCGTGGCCCGCGGGGAGGATTGTTACTTGTTGGGAAAGATAAAGAAAACTCTCTTGGTATTACTGCACCGAAAAGCGGTCGTCTGAAAATGATGTCTGAAGTTTTCGACAGTAATGTCATGCCCGGTATCCAGGGCGGACCATTTATGCATATTATTGCCGCAAAAGCGGTTGCTTTCGGTGAGGCCTTACAACCTGATTTCAGGGCGTACGCTCAACAGGTAATAATAAACGCACGAACGCTTGCAAATGAGCTCATGCAACTCGGATTTATGGTTGTTTCCGGCGGTACCGATAATCATCTTATGCTTATCGATCTCCGGTTAAAAGATATTACCGGGAAGGATGCGGAAAATATCCTCGAAGATGCTGGGATTACAGTAAATAAAAATATGGTCCCTTTCGACGATAAATCACCTTTTATTACCAGCGGTATTCGAATCGGTGTTGCAGCAATGACAACCCGCGGTATGAAAGAGAATGAAATGAAAACGATAGCCGGTTTCATCGACCGTGTTATTACACATAAAAATAATCAAGCGGAACGAAACAAGGTAAGAAAAGAAATCGCCGAGTTGTGCAGTACATTTCCGATATACGTAGACCAATTAGAAACCGATTAAATGTAATTTTCACGTATGGAAAGCGAGCAAGACACAAATCAGGAAAATAGTACCATTGGACAGGATACATCGGATAACGATCAAAACACCAAAAGAAAGGATATGCATTTCCTCGACCATCTCGAGGAACTTCGTTGGAGAATAGTTAAAGCACTCGCCGGGATTGTTGTTGCAGCTATCTTTTGTGCTCTGATCGCAAATTGGTTGGTTGAAGATGTCTTTCTTGCACCGGTCCGGGGCGCATCACCGGCATTGGCAATTATCAACCTCAAGCCGTACGGGAAAGTATTGGTTTATATGCAGGTTGTTCTTCTCAGCGGTTTTATACTGAGTATTCCGAATATTCTCTATCAATTCTGGAAATTTATTGAACCCGGTCTCTATCCGCACGAACGACGATATATTTTCTGGATCGTTGCATTCTCATCTCTCTGTTTCTTCCTCGGTGTGGCATTTTCTTATTTTATTATGCTGCCCATTACATTACAGTTTTTTGCGGGATTTGGCACGACAGCGATCGAGAATACCATAGCGATTAATGAATATATGAGTTTCGTATTACGAATGATGCTTGCAGCCGGTCTTGTTTTTGAAATGCCCATGGTATCGTTCTTTTTAGCGCGACTCGGCGTACTGACACCGTCGTTTATGCGTCATTACAGACGGCACGCATACACGATACTCTTGATTATCGCAGCACTTATAACACCTGCGGATATTGTGAGTATGATGATACTGGCAATTCCTTTGCTTCTCTTATATGAATTCAGTATTTTTATTGCGCGCATTGCAATGAGAAGGCGACAGAAAGCTCAGGAAATGCCCCTCTGATTGTATGTTTTAAAAAAAGGTCTGCTTTGTGAATCTTGATGATATTAACAATTCAATCCGGGAAGAATTAAAGTCCTTCTCAAAACATTTTAAAAATGAGATGCGGTCCCGTATCGGCATCGTCGATACTGTCGCGCGGTATATCGCCCGGCAAAAAGGCAAAAAAATCCGGCCTACACTCGTTTTTCTTTCCGCAAAACTAATCGGAACAGTCAATGACCGCACCTATAATGCCGCGACACTTGTTGAAATTCTTCATACCGCAACGCTCGTACACGATGATGTGGTTGACCAATCCGATACACGCAGAGGGTTCCCGTCAATTAACCGTATATGGAAGAACAAAGTAGCCGTGCTCATGGGGGACTATTTCCTTGCCCGTGGTTTATTGATCGCACTTGAGAAAGACGAATATTATTTCTTAAAAATTATATCCGATGCCGTTAAGAGAATGAGCGAAGCAGAATTACTGCAAATTCAAAAGAGTAAAACTTACGATATTACAGAGGAAACATACTTTAAAATAATTTCAGGTAAAACAGCTTCACTCATCGGTACCTGCTGTGAACTCGGAGCTGCAAGCGTCACCGAAGATAAAGAGCATTGGAAAAGATTACGTGACTTCGGTGAAAATCTCGGAATGGCTTTTCAGATCCGCGATGATATGCTCGATTACATAGGACGGTCGTCAATTATCGGTAAACCTACCGGTATCGATATGAAAGAGAAAAAATTTACTCTGCCGTTGATATACTCGCTCAGGCAATCAAATCGAAAAAGTAACAGACAGATCATCCGTATCATAAAAAACGGCGCGTCGAGGAAAGAGATTGATTACGTGATCGATTTTGTCAGTGAAAAAGGAGGCCTGGATTATGCACGGAAAAAAGCAGATGAATATGCACGCCGGGCACTCGAATGCATAGACGTTCTCCCCTATTCTCCCGCCAAAGAAGCAATTACAAGTTTAGTCACCTTTGCCGTTGAAAGGAAAAAATAATATTAGTTTTGCTCCGTCTTCTTTCCTTTTGGTTTATCCGACGTAAGCTTCTTCTCGGTTTCAGCGGTCACCTCAGACATCTCACGCGTACGGACGGTCAGTACAGGACAATGTGCTTTCCTCACAACCCGTTCTGCAGTGCTGCCGAAAAGAATTTGTTCGATTCCGGAGTGTCCGTGCGTTGCCATTATAATAAGATCTATCTGCTCTTCCTTTGCAGCGGTAATGATCTCAATAAATGGCTTGCCGACACGTACCATGATAGTCGAGCGTGCACGACGCTTGGTCTCCTGGTCGGCAAGCTTATTCAGCTCATCCACCGCTTTGCTCCGAAGTTCATCTTCGATCGACGGTAATCCGACCTGACCGAAATTAAAATCCGCCGGATAAATCGCCGGTTCGACGACGTGTAAGAGTAATATCTCGGCTTTAAATTTGCGTGCAAAAGGAACGGCATATTGAAGTGCTTCTTTTGAATACGATGAAAAATCGATTGGGACGAGGATGCGGTCGATGGTTACCATAGTAGTATCTCCCAGTATGATTGTGTAAGAATATGTATTACTTTATTCCACTATAACCACGTTAGCCACCCGAACGTATCATTGCCGTTACGGGTAATATCAAAAAAGCGGGATTGTATCAAACGAGTTACCGGTCCGGGTTTTCCCTCTCCGATCGATATGCGGTCGACGGATCGCACGGGTGTTATTTCCGCGGCAGTTCCTGTCAGGAACACTTCATCGGCGGTATAGACAAATTCCCGCGGAATAACCTCTTCACGAATTTCTATGGATTCGGTCACTGCAAGTTGCTGTACAACCGATCGGGTAATACCTGTTAAGATACCCGATGAAAGCGGCGGAGTGTATAAAACACCCCGATGTACAAGAAATATGTTCTCACCGCTTCCTTCTGAAATATTTCCAAGACTGTCAAGGACAAGACCTTCGGCATATCCATTCTCGAGCGCTTCCATCTTTATCAGCTGAGCGTTCATATAGTTTCCTCCGGCTTTCGCCATCGACGGCAGCGAACTACCACTAAACCGTCGCCAGCTCGAAGTCATAACATCGATACCCATCTCCAGTGAATCCTGTCCCAGATAGCTCCCCCACTCCCAGACTGCAATCACAGTATCTACCGGGCAGCGCAACGGATAAACCCCCAGTTCAGAAAAACCGCGAAAGACCACAGGACGAATATAACAACTTTCCAGATTATTTGCTTTAACGAGATCGAGAGTTGCCTCCGATAGTTCATCCAGTGAATAGGGGATTTTCGTCCGGTATATTTTAGTTGATTTGAATAAACGTTCGAGATGATCGTGAAGTTTAAAAACGGCACTGCCCTTTTTGGTTTTATAGCACCGAATGCCCTCAAACCAAGACGATCCGTAATGAACGACGTGGGAGAGAACATGAATCGTGGCATCTTCCCAGGGAATAAGCTTACCGTTCATCCATATGAATTTTGTGCTTTTCATCCTTCTTTTATCCTATCAAAGGGGTGCTTCATATAGCCTGTATGTTTTGTACCGTTTTGCGTTCAGAAACTCCGCCGCCCGATTCATCATAACGTTATTTTCAAGTACCCAACCCGCTTCCCCATGGTAATAACCGTTTTCTATCCCCCGGACAGCCGTCTCATAAAACAATAACGCACCGGCACTGCTTCTTTGATATTGAAGTGTGACCCCGAGTACTATAATACGGACGAAATTAATTTTCTTCTTATTGAGTAAAAGTCTTATAGCCCCGGGTATGAGTCTCCCCTTTTTATTATGTATTAATATCTGATTAATATCGGGAACTGACAAAGCAAATCCAATCGGCTGGTTATCCTTTTCTGCAAAAAGAACAATTCTCGGATCGACGATTTGTTTCAGACTGTCCGCAAGGTGGTCGAATTCTTCATCCGTCATAGGGACAAAGCCCCAGTTTTTCGACCAGGCGTTATTATACACGGTTTTTATCCTTTGAAGTTCAGCCTTAAAATCCTTCATATTGAGTTGACGGATATTGAAAGATTCTCTTTGTTTAAGTTTTTCCATTACGCGTGGCAACTTACCGCTCATCACCTGATCTTCTTCGACGTAATAGCTGTGTAAATCCTTAACTTTTTGTAGTCCCGAACCGGTCATTAAAGAATCATAGTATTCCGGATTGTATGGCATCATTATGGCGGGTGTTTTATCAAATCCGTCGATAAGAACACCGATATCATCGTTCGTCGAAGGATTTACCGGTCCCCGAATTGCATCTACTCCCTTCCCCCTCAACCATTCTTTTGCTTTATCGATCAAAGCCGAAGCAACATCTTGATCGTTCATTGATTCAAAAAATCCGAAGAATCCAATGTTTTCTTCATGAAAACTATTATGATTATGGTTAATGATCGCGGCAATCCTTCCGACAATCTCGGAATTCCTGTATGCTAAAAACAATTCAATCTCGGCGTGTCTGTAAAAAGGATTATTTTTTGTATCCAGGATCATACGCCTGTCGAGAAGCAGTGGGGGAACCCAGTTCGGATAATCCTTGTACAGAGGCCAAACCATTTTAATAAAACGGTTTTTATCCCGTTTGGTTTTAACCGTCTCAATGCTGATGGTATCGAATTTTGAACCCATGGTATGTTTCACGGCTCCTATTATTGAAAAGCCACGAGAGCGGTTCGTGGCTTTTTTTGTTGTGAAAAGATAGTTTTACGAATTCCTTATGAAATAACACCGAGTTCTTTGCCGATTTTTCCAAATATTTCGAGTATTTTATCGAGATGTTCATCTTCGTGGGTAGCCATATAGCTTGTTCGAAGCATTTGCATACCCTGGGGTACCCCGGGACTAATAAAAGCGTTCACGAAAACACCGGCATCAAACAGCTTACGCCAGAATATAAAGGTGTTCATGTCATCGCCGATGATAACCGGTACGACCCCTGTTTGTCCGTCAATAATCTTAAAGCCAAGCTCGCTGAATCCCTTTCGCATTTTATCGCAGTTTTTAATAAGTTTGTCGATCAAATGAGGATTTTCGAGCATCAGGTCAAGTGCCGCTATTGCCGCAGCAACTGCTGCGGGAGTAGGACTTGCCGAAAATATCAATGCCGGAGCATGATGTTTAATATAATTTATCACGGCGCGTTCACCCACGACAAACCCACCGAGAGAGGCAAATGTCTTACTGAAGGTTCCCATGGTCATATCCACTTCATCTTCAAGATCGAAATGGCTTGCCGTACCTCGTCCACCCTTCCCGATCACACCGACAGAATGTGCATCATCTACAAGAATTCGAGCATTGTTATCTTTTGCTATCCGTACAAGTTCCGGTAAATCGACGATTTCTCCGGTCGTACTGAAAACTCCATCGGTAACAATGAGTTTTCCCTTTTCTTTTGGAATCTGATTGATGACCCGTTCCAGATCTTTCATGTTATTGTGCTTGTAACGAACGATATCAGCGAAAGCACCTTTCGCCATAAGATTACCGGCAACTATGCACGCATGGTTATCTCTATCTGATACGACATACTCACCCTTCTGTACGAGCGTCGGGATAATTCCCTGAGCGGTCTGATACCCTGTGCTGAAGAGCAAACAATCTTCTTTTCCGAAATAATCGGCGAGACGGTGTTCCAGTTCGTTATGGAGATCCAATGTGCCGGTGAGGTAACGCGATCCCGAGCATCCGCTCCCGTACTTTTCCACGGCTTTTATTGCTGCTTCCTTAACCCGCGGATGAGCGGTGAGACCGAGGTAATTGTTCGACCCGGCCATAATGATTTTCCTGCCTTCTATCTGTACTTCAGGCCCCTCATTTTCTTCTATGGGCCTGAAATACGGATAATATCCCAGTGCTTTTACCTCGTCTGCTCTTTTAAAATTATAACATTTTGTAAATAAATCCACGTATTTCCTCCAGTGAAATTATTAATTAGATAGAAAACCGGACTAATAATAGATATGATCATTGATATGATAAAACCCGGAATGTCAAGTTTTACTGAATTAGTCTTTAATCTTTTGGATTTTTAGCTTTTGGGCATAAATCCTATTGCAATTAGGTAATTTTTTTAATATAATTTAATCCCTCACAAAAGTCAACTATATAAAAAATGTGGATATATTAATGACAGTACTAGTAACAGGAGGCACCGGTTTTATCGGTAGCCATGTGGTCGATGTGTTATTAAAAAAAGAATATCGTGTGCGATGTCTCGTTCGTAAATCGAGTAACCTACAATGGCTTGCATCCCAACCGGTTGAACTGGTATATGGAAATTTCAATTCCGTGGATCCACTCAAAGAAGCGGTATCCGATGTAAAGATCGTTATTCACATAGCAGGTGTTGTGGCGGCGAAAAACCGTGAGGGATTTTTTCAGGGAAATGTCACCGCAACCGAAAATGTACTCAATGCGGTTCTCATTTCGAATCCGGAGCTTGAGCGATTCCTCCATGTAAGCAGTTTAACGGCAATCGGACCCTCTCAGAATGGCAATCCGGTCGATGAAAATACCCCTCCACATCCTATTACTACCTATGGAGAAAGTAAGCTCGCCGCCGAAAAAGCAATCCTAAAGTTTACCGATAAAATCCCGGTGACTATCGTTCGTCCACCGGCTGTCTACGGACCCCGTGACACCGCGACACTTTCATTTTTTCAATCCGTACAGAAGGGACTGATCCCGCTGGTCGGTTTTTCTCCGAAAAAAGTGAGCTTAGTTCACGCTTATGACCTCGCGAGGGGTATAGTTGATGCCGCACTATCGGAACAATCCATAGGGAAAATCTATTTTATCGGAAGTGAAGAAGTTTACGACTGGCAGCAGATCGGCTCCGTTGCGGCTGAGGTTGCCGGAAGAAAAACAGTAAAATTACGTATTCCGGAGTTTATGGTCATGGGTATTGCGGGAGTATCGGGATTCTTTTCAAAATTCAAGGAAAAACCATCCGTCCTTAATTTTGAAAAAGGGAAAGATATGATCGCCGATAATTGGACATGCAGCGTTGAAGCGGCTAAGAAGGATTTTGGTTACCGACAGGAAGTTACGCTCGAAGAGGGAATAAGAAATACGTTGGACTGGTACAGGGAGTATGGATGGTTATAAATCTCCCGAGCCATCGGCAACACAGGCAACCATCCAGATATTCCCCCCCAAAATTGTTCGTATGTTTGTACTAGGGCCTCCTCCTACCAAAGGAGTCCGTAATGCATTATCTGATTATTACACGAAACAAGAAAATGAGTAGTGCGAAAAAAACCGCGCACAAATCACTTAACCAATTTCAACTTCATCGACTCAATATGGGGTCCGGCATACAGACGGGCAAAATAAGCACCGCTTGCAACACTTTCTCCCGCATTATTTTTTCCATCCCATGTTACCTCAAACGATCCTGCCTGATAGTGTTCATAATTAACGATATTTCTGACAAGTCGACCGTGAATATCATATACGGCAAGCGTTACTGTTTCAGCCTGCGGCAATGAGAACCGGATTGTCGTGGATGGATTAAAAGGATTCGGATAATTCTGGTGTAATTTATACGTCGGAGAAAAAGCCTCGACCTTATTCGCTGATGTAAAACCACCGGTGTGATCTCCGTGACACTGAATACATTCCATTTTTCCAATTGTGTCGTCAAATATATTGGGTCCATGGCAATTCATACAGTACTTAACCGACGCCTCGGTTTCATAGAGCGGTTGGAATTGGTTCCTTAATTCGTCATTCATAATCTGAACAGAATATGCCGCGATATCACCGGTAAGTCGGGCACATCTTTCACTTCGCTCGGTGGTTGACCTTTTAACGCCTGATTTGGCGCACCAATTTGAAACCGATACATGACAGAGCGGTGATCCGGCAACGGTTTGGAGTATCTCACCGGTAAATCTATTATCGGTGAATTTATGTTCCTGAGCGTACTGGTTGCTTATGTCAGTTGGAGTATCAACAACAGTGTACCAACCAAGCAGCTCATTTCCCAGTTTACCGGACTTCTCTTTGTCCCAGCATAAATTTATCGCCGTCAAAGCTCCGATTAGTCCACCGCATAGTGTCCCCCAGCCCCATGCGCCCCCTCTTCCCCATTCAAGAAAATCAGTCGGCATCAGCGTGTAAGGCTCACCAATCTCTTCGGCAAGCATCGAGACAATTGCGTGAAATGCCCCGTATGAGCAACCTTTCCCGGTCCAGTAGCCGGCATGTCCGCGAATCCGCGCTTCTTCCGGATCCAACTCAACATACGGCCATGGCCAATCTGCTGTTTTGATTCCCGCACCGGCTCTATTCCGGGTTAACAAACCCAATGCTCCCATACCTGCGGTTATTCCGGCAGCGTATTTTGCACTGTTTGTCAGGAATTCTTTCCGCGATAGCAATGTTTTTTCCATAGTCTAACACCATTCGTGTAAGGTGAAATATCTTGAATAGCCATTTAATGTGATGGTATTTTGCGTTACAAAATCTGTACCATCAAATATTTAACCAGAGCTATAATATTCTCGCTTTTTACTGCATATTTCTGAAAACTAATAAATTTATACTGTCGCAATTATATACGGTAAATTCGTAAATATCGACAGCGCCCTTTATATTCAAAGATTTTGTAAATATTCGGTCTTCATGTAAGCCGAAAAGATGCTTAATTAATCGGCATTTGTCGTTTATCGTTAAAATAAATAGAATTCTCACTTCTAAGAAATCTTTAATTATTTCTCTGAAAAAATATTACAAAATCCGGAGTTATTGATATTTGAAACCTCATAGTTAAACGCCGTATGATTGAATAATTTATTAGGATTATTTCTATTAGAGGATGGGAAAATATTTGACAAAGTATAATATAAACTGTATATTCCGGTCTAAACATATAACAATCTAAGACAGCCAATAATTACAATGATTGCGGCTCATCCACATGACGTCGTTGGAACGACTATCGGAGAGCAGCTTGTCCCATTGATTGGATCCGATAGTAATTATTCAGCTTAGCCCGAATACTACATAGGTACATAGTATTCGGGTTTTTTTTTGTTAAGCCGCTTCATTGCAAGTCAAACACATTGCATTTTACAATGAAAAATACTCAAAATAATCCAGAAGCCAACCTGAAACCTGCTGCATCAATCCGATAACCAAAACAAAGGAGAAAGAATCATGAGCAAAGAAACCCTTACCATTACCGATAACAGAACCGGTACATCATATGAAATACCGATCGAGCACGACACTATTAAAGCTATGGATCTACGGCAGATAAAAGTGAAGGATGACGATTTCGGTATGATGGCGTATGATCCCGGTTTTACGAACACCGCTTCGTGTAAAAGTAAAATTACTTTCATCGACGGAGAAAAAGGAATACTGCGATATCGCGGCTACCCCATTGAGCAAATTGCCGAAAAAAGCAACTATCTTGAGACAGCTTATCTAATCCTGTTCGGTGAATTACCCACAAAAGAACAATATGAGGACTGGGTATATCACATTACTCACCACACGTTTGTTCATGAAAATGTCAAAACATTTATGGACGGCTATCAGTACGATGCCCATCCGATGGGCATACTTGCAAGTACCGTAGCGGCACTCTCGACATTTTATCCGGAAGCAAAAAAAGTAGATGATCCGGAAGTCCGCTTACATCAGATCCACCGTCTTATCGGAAAGATGCCGACTCTAGCGGCGTATGCTTACCGCCACAAAATGGGATTTCCGTATGTCTACCCCGATAAC
Organism: Bacteroidota bacterium; assembly: GCA_007131635.1. Taxonomy (GTDB): domain Bacteria; phylum Bacteroidota; class Ignavibacteria; order T3Sed10-11; family T3Sed10-11; genus T3Sed10-11. The sequence continues at coordinate 30,518 of SLQE01000248.1, forward strand.
GATCTCAGCTACACCGGTAATTTCTTGAACATGCTCTTCAAAATGAGTGAACCAAAATACGAGGTCAATCCGGTGCTCGAAAAAGCTCTCGATGTGCTCTTCATTCTTCACGCAGATCACGAGCAGAATTGCAGTGCGAATGCTATGCGAAGCATCGGCAGCTCAAATGCCGACCCGTATGTTGCTACAGCGGGAGCAGCTGCAGCGTTATACGGTCCGCTCCATGGCGGAGCCAATGAAGCAGTATTGAGAATGCTGGCTGAGATTGGAGATATCAAGAAAGTTCCAGAATACATCAAGCGGGTCAAGGCAGGTGATTTCCGGCTTATGGGCTTCGGGCACAGGGTCTATAAGAACTATGATCCAAGAGCGAAAATAATCAAAAAAATGGCCGATGAGGTTTTCGAAGTAACCGGAAGAAATCCATTGCTTGACATTGCCCTCGAACTTGAACGTATTGCTCTTGAAGATGACTTCTTTGTAAGCCGCAAACTATATCCCAACGTAGACTTCTATTCGGGTCTTATCTATCAGGCAATGAAGTTCCCGACGGACATCTTTGTGGTACTGTTTGCAATACCGCGTACTTCCGGTTGGCTTGCCCAATGGCTTGAGTTCCTCGATGGTCCGGACAGAAAAATAGCCCGACCGCGTCAGATATATCTTGGCGAGATAACCAGGGACTATGTAGAGATTGACAAGCGGAAATAAACTGAAGAATGAAACCAGATTACCCGTCGTTATTTGCCTACTTTTTTTGACGGAGGGTTTATGGCGAGGAATTTAATTTTCACACACTACGTCTTAATAATTATATAAATAAACAGAAAACGGAGCGCATTATGAAAGTTACAGTAGTCGGTGCGGGGAATGTCGGTGCGACAACCGCACATATACTCGCGAACAAAGAACTGGCTAACGAAATCGTCCTTGTCGATATCGTTGACGGGATCCCGCAGGGCAAAGCATTAGATATGTACTCGGCTACGCCGGTGGAACGAACCGATACACGTATTATCGGAACAAACGGATACGATGAAACAAATGGTTCGGATCTGGTGATAATCACAGCAGGACTCCCACGCAAACCGGGTATGAGCCGCGATGACCTTCTCATTAAAAATACCGAGATCGTGAAATCCGTAACGGAGCAGGTCGTCGACCAATCACCCAATGCTATTCTTATCGTCGTCTCAAATCCACTCGATGTTATGACATACGTTGCATACAAGACAAGCGGTTTTGAAAAAAATCGAGTTATGGGCATGGCCGGGGTCCTTGATTCGGCACGATTCAGGACGTTTATCTCAATGAAACTGCATGTATCGGTAGAGGATGTCTCAGCATTTGTGCTTGGCGGACACGGAGATTCGATGGTCCCGCTTCCGCGATATTCTACCGTGGCAGGTATACCCTTACCTGACCTTTTAGACAAAGAGACCATCGATCATCTTGTTCAAAGAACACGTGACGGCGGCATCGAAATAGTAAACTATCTGAAAACCGGCAGTGCGTATTATGCACCCGCATCATCGAGCGTTGAGATGGCTGAAGCGATCATCAAAGATAAAAAACGAATTCTCCCCTGCGCCGTGTGGCTTGAGGGTGAATATAATCTAAAGGATGTGGTGGTCGGTGTTCCGGTGAAACTCGGCAGGAACGGAATCGAGGAAATCGTTCAGATAAAACTAAACCCTGATGAACAGGAGGCGCTCAATAAATCGGCCAAGGGTGTACAAACAACAATGGAGAAGGTGAATCTTTGAAATAAAACAACGACACCGGGGCTAAGAGTATTAAGCCCCGGTATTTTCCCGGTAATCACAATACGTTCATTGTAACCGTTGTATATGAAGAGTTGCGTGTAAGTTTTTAAAAATCTTCAATGAAAACCAATGCCATAAAAGCATATTCACACAGTAACTCCTGATGATACTAGCTACTCGGTGAACAATATTATTTCCGGATAAGGAGGTATTCCAGATGGCAGATTGTATTTTTTGTGAAATAGTCAACAACAGAATGAAGAGCGATATTGTGTATCAAGATGAGGATCTGGTTGTATTTAACGATATAACTCCGCAGGCTCCCGTACACACATTGATTGTGCCAAGAAAACATATCGAATCTCTGCACGATATGAAACCGGAGGACGCGGATATTATGAGTCACATGGTCCGGATCGTAAAAATAATAACGGAAAAATACAGATTAAAAGAGGACGGATACCGCCTTGTTGTTAATTGCGGCATAAACGGCGGACAAACGGTACCTCATCTTCACCTGCATATTCTCGGCGGCCGTCGTATGACCTGGCCTCCCGGTTAAATTTCACTTTATTGTTTTTTTCCTAACGTATTGGTTTTTCAACATATCTTACCTTACGGATAAGTGAAAGCGTATATAATGCAAGAGCCGTCCATATAAATCCAAAACTCACCGTATGGATGGCAGTGAACGGCTCACTGTAACCGATAACACCTATGAGAAGCATCAAGGTTGGAGCTATATACTGCAGAAAACCTATACGCGACAACGGAATCCGACGCGCCCCCTGGGCAAACCAATAAAGCGGAATCGCAGTGATCGCACCGGAAAATACAAGTAACCCGGTAACCGAAAAATCTGCCGTCAGAAACGAACCGGTTCCTTTCACTGCCTGGACTAGAATAAAACCACCCGCGATCGGCGCAAGCAGTAGTGTCTCAACCCCCAGACTGGACAAGGCATCAAGATTCATAATCTTTTTTATCAATCCGTAAAAACCGAACGTCACACTCAGCACCAATGCGATCCACGGGATACGCCCGAAATGATAAGTAACGATAAGCACCCCGACCATGGCAAGAATCAGTGCTATCCATTGAATTCTATCAAGCCTCTCTTTCAATACAAGCAAACCGAGAAAAATGCTTATTAACGGGTTGATGTAATATCCCATACTTGCTTCGACGATACGGTCGATATGGACTGCATAAATATAGGTAAACCAATTGATACCTATCAACGCTCCGGTCAGGATTAAAGATATCCGATTACGGAAATCGAGAAGCAGTGTGAGGAAGTTTTTCCTGCCGCTATACAATAGTACCAGGACGACAAAGATCGCCGACCAGAAGATTCGATGAGCGAGAATTTCTGCGGCAGGTACCGCGTGCAATAGTTTCCAGTAAACCGGAAGAATTCCCCAGAGGATAAACGCACTAATCGCATAGAATGTACCGAGCGATGATTCTGAGTAGTTATTCTTCACGCGTGCTGAATCCTGTGTACGAAAATTGTGCAATGTAGGGAAGGACGGTCATTATCTTCGTATATTACTCGATTCTCATAAATACGATATCATCCACAGAAGACTCCAGCGGGATAAGCACCCTGTCTATCCGACCTTCTTTGTTCACTAGGAAAGTAAATTCAGTTCCGCCGCTGAATGCACCCCAATAGCCGCGTTCTCGTCTGAACATATTAAATTTGCATCGTTCAAGATTTGATGTCGCTCCATAACGGGTTACCGTCAGCCGGTTTCTGTTATGTGCTATTGTAAACTCACCATAAGCCGGGTGCGAATAGGTTCCGGCGTATTCATTGAGTGCATGAGTCAGTTGAGGAGAATCATGACAGGCAGACGGGCGTGTTTCGGAAAGCCGCTCTTTTAGTCTGGTATTCCAATCGACCTGGTCCAATTCAAGCAGACGTTCAAGTGCATTATACGCTACGATTCTATTCACCTGAGCACGATTATAGTTAGTAATTGAAATAATGCCGATATTAGAATCGGGGATCAGCATAAGATGTGTCCTGTATGCTCCGATGGCGCCGCCATGGTAAACTATTCGATGTCCCCGATAATGACTAATACGCCAGCCCAATCCATAATTGGCGAATGACAATTCTTCATCTTCCGCATCACGGGAAGCAACGACCCAAGGTGAATGCAACTGACCCATTTGTTGCGACGATAACAGCGTATCCGCCATAACAATCCCCCGATTAAGATTGAACTGAAGCCATTGTGCCATATCCGAGATGTTGGAATTTATCGATCCGGCCGGACCGAGTGCATCGACATTGCGGAACGGTGCAATGGTCAATCCGTTTCCGGCGATTGTATATGGATGGGCGAAATCATTGGCCATTTGCATGTCGGTAACCGAAAAGTTGGTGGCAGTCATTCCGAGCGGACGTAAAATCCGTAGATTCACAAAATTCTCCCACGACGTTCCTGATACGGCTTCAATAACACGTCCTGCGGTAATATAGAGCAGATTATTATACTGATACGTTTCTCTCAGCCCCCGGCTAAAATCAAGATATTTTATTTTGTCAACTAATTCTTCACGGGTAAAGGGTGTCCCGAGCCATACGCTGTCATG
>SLQE01000208.1 GCA_007131635.1 Bacteroidota bacterium
ACGCGGATCTCCGGGATTGAAGGGTCGGGAATACATAATTCTGCAAGCCGGATGGCGAAAATGTTTAGGAACGACTCCGGAGCGGCTCAAGGAGAATTCAGTGCATTTCAGCGCCGACATTGTGATTCAATTTTCAACAAAAGGAGAACATTGGTATGAAAAATATTTTTACATTTTTTTTATTAACTATGCTCACGGTTCCTCTATCGGCTCAGAACCTTCAGACGATAATCCTGCATCCGCCGGATACGGACAGGGGAGTATCCGTCATGACGGCACTCTCACAACGGGCATCGGTACGGGAATTCGATACCACGGCTATCGGTCACCGCGATCTGTCGGATTTGGTATGGGCGGCGAATGGAATTAACAGACCCGATGAAGGCAAACGGACGGCCGCATCGGCACTGAATGCACAGGACATCGATGTATATGTCGTTCTGAAACAAGCCGTTTATCTCTACAATGCACATCAACATCACCTTGAACCGGTCGTCGAGGGTGACTACCGCCGGGTGATTGCCGGACGACAGGAGAGCGTTGCAGAAGCCCCGCTCATTTTATTGCTGGTTTCCGACATTTCAAGATTCGGCAGAGGAGATGAACCTCAGAAACTGGAATGGGCGGCTATCGATGCGGGAATCGTCGCACAGAACGTAATGCTCTTCTGTGCATCGGAAGGTTTCTCCACGGTACCCCGGAGTTTTATGGATAGAGAAAAACTCAGAGAAATACTGATGTTGAAAGATTCACAACACATAATGCTCAATATCCCCGTGTCGTATAAGAAAGAGTAATACGTGGTTCGTACCACCGCGGATAGCCGGCGGAAAATGTGAATAGTGTGTGACCCCGGTCACAGTTGAAAATTATCCAAACAACATGCGGTTCCGCAATTCCGCATAAATCAACCATAACGAAGAAATTATCCGATCCCGAAAAATCCTGCGCAGGTTGCCGGCATACCGATTAGAGAAGTCTAATGGATTTTTATTCCCAAACATGTAATTTACTGTTACGGGGATATTGTATACGAATTAAGAAGGTCTGACATCGGTATGAACAAGGTAATATTGCGGATATCTCTTCTTGGTTTCTTTGTTTCGATCATGCTCTTCGGTATGCAGTCGATGCCATTACCGGATGTCATTATTTACGCGCTTGCCGTTTCTCTGGCAATTTTGATAGCAGCCATCATACTTATTGCCACCCGCCGCTACTTTTTCCAGGATCAAACACACTTTCCCGGAAACCAGAACAAGTCAAAACGACCCGAACAATCGCCGATCGATCCAAAAACATGGTTCAATAGTGAACCCCATCAGCCCTATCAATCTGTACATTTTGACTGGGCGATTGCCCAGGAAAGACGGATCATTTTCCGGACGAAAAAACGGTAAAAAGAATTCTCTGCGGTCTTTGCGCTTCTGCAACGACTGTCATCTCTTCACACCTTATTATATCATTAGTTGCGTGTATGCACTATATCGTGCACTAAATCGTGTGTCTGATATTTGAAAATTTCATATGAATACACTATAATAATATAATATACCGATTATCGGGGATACAGGAGCCGACGAATCCTCTGAAATAATATTTTGTTTAGCATAAACCATCTACTATCTGCATGCAACGTATAGAATTCACTCTAAACGGTAAGCCCTTTACAATCGAAGTCGAAAACGGTACATCATTGATGACTGTTCTTCGGGAGCACGCCGGTTTGATTTCCCCGAAAAACGGATGTGCCCCGCAGGGCTCCTGCGGATGTTGCACGGTGATGGTGGACGGGAAAGCGTTATCATCTTGTGCTGTCCCCGCGAGCAAAGCTGCGGGAAAGAGCGTACTCACACTTGAAGGGTTGCAGGAACGCGAACGCGATATCTTCGCAAAGGCGTTCACCGTCTCCGGCGGATTGCAATGCGGATTCTGTATCCCCGGTATTGTAGTGCGTGCGAAAAATCTGATCGATAAAAACCCGTCGCCGACCAGGGAAGAAATTGCTAAATCGCTGAATAATAACATCTGCCGCTGCACCGGCTATGTGAAAATAATCGACGCTATCGATGCCGCCTCAAAAGCATTTAACGGTGAACCGCTACCCGAAGCGGATTACTCAGGCAAAGTCGGCTCCAGTCTGCCCCGTATGGACGGCGAGAAGTTCGCAATGGGCGAGCGTCCGTATATCGACGATATGAAATTTCCGGAGATGCTCTTCGGAGCGTTCTCTTTCTCGCCGCATCCGAAAATCAAAATCAAAAAGATCGATACGTCGGAAGCGGAAAAGTATCCCGGCGTAGATCGGATCATTACCTATCGCGATGTGCCGGGTGAACGGTATCAGGGGTTGATCTATAAGGACTGGCCGTTGTTCGTAGCCGAGAACGAAACGACGCACTGCATCGGCGATATACTCGCGATGGTCGTTGCCTTTGATGAAAATACCGCTCGCAATGCCATTGAGTTGATACATGTCGAATATGAGAAACTCGATGGAGTCTTCAGTCCCGAAGACGCGCTGCGGCCCGGTGCACCGCGTGTGCACGAGGGCAAAGATAATCTTCTCGATAAAGCGGTCATCAAACGGGGGGATGTCGATAAAGCGTTACGGGAATCGAAGTTCGTTGAAACAAAGAGGTTCCAAACGCAGATGATCGAACACGCTTTCCTCGAACCGGAAAGTTCGATCGCGTTGCAGAAGAATGGCATGCTCGAAGTATATTCACAGGGACAGGGAGTGTTCGAAGACCGCAGACAGATCGCGTCGTTTCTCGGATTGCCACAGGACCGGGTCACGGTAACATTGATCACGAACGGCGGTGCGTTCGGCGGGAAAGAAGATCTGAGCATTCAGGGACAGGTTGCGCTTGCGGCAATGCTTACAGGCAGGCCGGTTAAAGCGACGCTGAAACGCGAAGAAAGCATCCGCCTTCATCCGAAACGGCATCCGATTACATTGACATACACCGTCGGCTGCGATGAGAACGGAAAGATCACCGCGCTGCGTGCGCGGATTATCGGCGATAAAGGCGCGTTTGCTTCGGTCGGTACGAAAGTGCTTGAACGCGCTGCGGGACACGCCGGCGGTCCTTACAATATCCTGAACTCCGATGTCGAGGCACTCTCGGTATATACGAACAATCTTCCCTGCGGTGCAATGCGCGGCTTCGGTGCGAATCAGGCAGCATTCGCGATGGAAAGTATGATGGATATTCTCGCCGAAAAAGTCGGTATCGACGGGTGGGAGATGCGGTGGCGTAATGTGGTGGATATCGGCGATACGTTTTGCACGGG